>NZ_JCBANC010000008.1:0-139963 GCF_059760815.1 Achromobacter sp. 1012554356
GCTGCTGGCCGCGCACGCGCGGCGGTTCGGGCGGGTCCGCGCGGGTCACCGGGTTGCGCTGGATGTCTTCAAGGATGCGCGCCAGCGGATCGTCCACGTCGGGACCGCTGGACTTGTTCAGGATCGCGATCAGCGGATCCTGCGCGATCTTGGGATAGAGGTCGAGCACCAGGCGGTACTGGTAATCGGCCACCGGCTTGAGCGTGAATACCTGCGGCGCCACGGGCTGCTTCAGGTCGAACACCAGCCGCACCACGTTCGGGCGGTTCTGCGCCACGCGCAGGCTTTGAATGTAGGGATCGTCGGGCCGGACCTTGGAGACCAGGTCGTTCAACGCGGCGCTGATGGTCAGTCCCTCAATATCGACCACCAGGCGATGGGGATTTTCGAGGGTGAATTGTTCGGCCTTGAGTTCGCTGTCGAGTTCCAGCGTGACCCGGGTGTATTCGTCGGCCGGCCAGGTCCGGACGGCCAGGATCGTTGCAGCCTGCGCCAGCCGAGGCACGACCGGCAGGACGAGCAGGGTGGCGGCGACGCTGATCAGGCGTCGGCGGGTGGCGCCTGCCGCGGGGAGGGCGCCGTCAGGGGCGGGGGGACAATCGCGTTCAACCATGTTTGTCCTCGGGCGGTGTACGCGGTCAGGGTGGCGTCACGTCCGTCGCCTGCATAAACCAGGCAGATCAGCAGGTCGGGCGGGGGTAAAAGACCTTCCGCCCGCTCCGGCCATTCGATCAAAACGACTGCGTCGTCACGCAGTAAATCTCGGAATCCTGCGTCCAACCATTCGCGCGCATCACTAAATCTATAAAAATCAAGGTGATAGAAGTATAAGTTAGAAACTTTATAGGTTTCAAGCAGCGCGTAGCTTGGACTCTTGATTCGGCCTGTGATGCCGCTTTCCCGCAACAATGCCCTGGAGAAGGCCGTTTTTCCTGCCCCAAGGTCCCCTTGAAGGTGAATACATGCGCCTGGCAGGCCGGTTTGGGCGCCGGTCACCATGGGCGCAAGCTGGCGTGCCAGCGCCTCGGTGGCGGCTTCGTCGGGCAGGTGCAGGGTCAGGGTGGCGAGAGGGGCGGACATGGCGCGGGAGCAGTGGTAAAAAACGAGGATCGGAGCACAGATGGGAGCAATTATAGGAATGCGGGTTTCTGCTAACCTATAACGATTGCTATTCTCAATAATGTCGCAACTGACGGCTTCCCGCCGCCCGCGACTGACGCCGCCACGGAGTTGTACGCGCCATGAAGACCCGGATCGAAAAAGACACGTTTGGCCCCATCGAGGTGCCGGAAGACCACCTTTGGGGCGCCCAGACCCAGCGCTCCCTGCATTTCTTCGCGATTTCCACCGAGAAGATGCCGGAACCGCTGGTCAATGCGATGGCGCGGCTCAAGCGCGCGGCGGCCAAGGTCAACGCCGACCTGGGCGAACTGGACTCCAAGATTGCGGACGCGATCATGCGCGCCGCCGACGAGGTGGTGGCGGGCAAGTGGCCCAACGAGTTTCCGCTGTCCGTCTGGCAGACCGGTTCGGGCACACAAAGCAACATGAACATGAACGAGGTGCTGGCCAACCGCGCCTCGGAACTGCTGGGCGGCGTGCGTGGCGAAGAGCGCAAGGTGCACCCGAACGACCACGTCAACCGCGGTCAGTCGTCGAACGACACCTTCCCGACCGCGATGCACGTGGCGGCCGCGGTGGAAGTCGAGCACCGCCTGCTGCCGTCGCTGAAGGCGCTGCGCGCCACGCTGGCGGCCAAGAGCGCCAAGTACTACGACATCGTCAAGATCGGCCGCACCCACCTGCAGGACGCCACGCCGCTGACGCTGGGCCAGGAACTGTCGGGTTACGTGGCGCAGCTGGATCTGGCCGAGCAGCAGATCCGCGCCACGCTGCCGGGCCTGCACCAACTGGCCATCGGCGGCACTGCGGTGGGCACGGGCCTGAACGCCCACCCGCAATTCAGCCCCAAGGTGTCGGCCGAACTGGCCCACGCCACCGGCACGGCGTTCGTCTCGGCGCCCAACAAGTTCCAGGCGCTTGCATCCCACGAAGCGCTGCTGTTCGCGCACGGCGCGCTGAAGTCGCTGGCGGCGGGCCTCATGAAGATCGCCAATGACGTGCGCTGGCTGTCGAGCGGTCCGCGTTCGGGCCTGGGCGAGATCAGCATTCCCGAGAACGAGCCGGGCAGCTCGATCATGCCGGGCAAGGTCAACCCGACGCAGTGCGAAGCCATCACGATGCTGGCCGCGCAGGTCCTGGGCAACGACGTGGCCATCAACATCGGCGGCGCCAGCGGCAACTTCGAATTGAACGTCTACAAGCCCCTGGTCATCCACAATTTCCTGCAATCGGTGCGTTTGCTCACGGACGGCATGGCCAGCTTCGACCAGCATTGCGCCGCGGGCATCGAGCCCAACCACGAGCGCATCGCTGAACTGGTGGACCGTTCGCTGATGCTGGTGACCGCGCTGAATCCGCACATCGGCTACGACAAGGCCGCGCAGATCGCCAAGAAGGCGCACAAGGAAGGCCTGTCGCTGAAGGAATCGGCGCTGGCCCTGGGTTTTGTGACCGAAGCGCAGTTTGCCGAATGGGTCGTGCCGGGCTCGATGACGAACGCGCACAAGCCGTCGTAAGCCGTCCCGCGTTACCGACGCCATGAAGATGGCCGCCCTTGCCGGGGCGGCCATTTTTCTTGCGCGTGGGCTAGATGCGGCCGGCCAGCAGCAGCCACATCGGGATCGTGACCGCCGAGAACAACGTGCCCAGTGAGATGAGCACGGCCACCATGCGGCCGTCACCGCCCATGCGCATCGCCAGCACGTACGCGGCCGACGCTGTGGGCAGCGCCGCAAACAGCAGCAGCATGCGCGCTTCGAGCGGGGGCAGGTTGAGCAGGTTCGCCACCAGCAGGGCGACTGCGGGCAGCGCGACCAATTTGACCGCCAGCATCCACGCGATCAGCGTGCCGTAGCCCTTGCCGCCCTCCCAGGCCAGGCTGGCGCCCACGCAGATGATGCCCAGCGCAAGCGCCGCCGCGCCCAACCGCGCGAACACCGTGTCGACGGGGCCGGGTAGCTGCAATCCCGCCAGATTGCAGGCCAGGCCGAGCAAGGTGGACGTTACCAGCGGATTGCGCGCGAGCTCGCGCAGGAGGTTGCCGCCGCTGTGGCGAGCCAGGCCGTAGACGGCGGCGACGTTGGCCATGGGCACTGCGAAGCCGACGATCAGCGCCATGACGGTCTGACCCTGCGCGCCCGCCAGGCTGGCTGCCAGCGCCAGGCCGATATAGGTGTTGAAGCGGTATCCGCATTGCGCGGAGGAGGCCAGGCCCAGCGACGAGGGCCGTAGCGCCAGGCCCGCCAGCCACGCCATTGCCACGCCGGCCGCCACGACCGCCGCGGTGGCCTGCAGCAGCAGCGCCGCGTTGCCCGCCGTGATGGGCGTGCGCAGGATCGATTGGAACAGCAGCGCGGGGAACAGCACGAAGTAGACGAGGCGTTCCGTGCCGGCAAAGAACTCGCGTGAGAAACCCAATTTGTGACGTAGCGCCCAACCCAGCGCGACCAGCATGAAATCGGGGAGAACCAGGAGTGCTACAGACATAAAGGCGTGGGTTTTCGTCTGGCGCCGGGAGGCGTCCGGCGCGCTATGCGGGTGTAAGCATTTGCTGCTATTCTCCGTCATTCTGGCGGGCGCGTGTGCCACAAGCAACCTATAAATGCGGCGTAGACACGCTGCGCACAAGCAATGCGCCCGCACCGTTATCTGCTGGTCCGTCTACAGGCGGGCACATCACACAACGGTCCGTCTACACACGGGCTCGCAATCTTGGAGGAAACACAACTATGAATAAGGTCCGCTCCCTGGCAGTGGCCATCGCCCTTGCTACCGGTGCTGCCGGCACGTTGGGCGCTTCGGTCGCGCACGCCGCAGACAAGTACCCCAGCAAGGCCATCCGCGTGATCGTTCCGTTCGCGCCTGGCGGTTCCACGGACATCATTGCGCGCCTCGTGACGCAGCGCATGAGCCAGGAACTCGGCCAGCCGATGGTCGTTGAAAACAAGGGCGGCGCTGGCGGCGCCATCGGTGCGGCCGAAGCCGCACGCGCGCCTGCCGACGGCTACACGCTGTCCATCGCCACCGTCTCCACGATGGCCGTGAACCCCGCCTGCCGTCCGAAGGACCTGCCGTACGATCCGATCAAGGACTTCCAGCCGGTCACCAACTTTGCCAACACCGCCAACGTCGTGGCCGTGAACCCCAAGTTCCCCGCCAAGGACTTCAAGGGCTTCATCGAAGAGCTGAAGAAGAACCCGGGCAAGTACTCGTACGGCAGCTCGGGCACGTGCGGCGTGCTGCACCTGATGGGCGAATCGTTCAAGATGGCCACCGGCACCGACATCGTGCACGTGCCCTACAAGGGTTCGGGCCCGGCGCTGGCTGATGCCGTCGGCGGCCAGATCGAAATCCTGTTCGACAACCTGCCGTCCTCGATGCCGCAGATCCAGGCGGGCAAGCTGAACGCCATGGCCATCGCATGGCCCGAGCAGATCGCCGCCGTCAAGGGCGTGCCGACCTTCAAGGACGCCGGCTTCCCGGTGCTGAACCAGCCCGTCTGGTACGGCCTGCTGGCCCCCAAGGGCACGCCGATGGAAGTTGTGAACAAGCTGCGTGACGCCGCCGTCGTGGCCCTGAAGGACCCGAAGGTCATCAAGGCGCTGGACGAGCAAGGCTCGGCGCCGTCGGGCAACACGCCGGAAGAGTTCGCCAAGGAAATCCAGGAACAGTTCAACTGGGCCCAGGACGTCGTGAAAAAGCAGAACATCAAGCTGGACTGATGCTGCGCGGGGCGGCCCAGTCTGCCCCCATCGACACAACAACGGGCGCCTTCGGGCGCCCGTTGTGCTTTGCGGGCCGCGCGCGGCTTGTCAGGCGGGCGCGTCCAGTCCTTCCAGCAATGCGGTGCACGCCGCGCGCAGGCGCTCGATCAGGTCACGGTGCAACGCCGACAGCGGATCCTGGTTGCGCGTCATGATGCTGATCGGCACGCGCAGCGCGGGTTCCAGGCGGCGCAGGGTCATGCCGGGACGCAGCATGGCACGCGCGGTGATGGCGTCGACGATGGCGTCGCCGCAGCCTGCGTCGACCAGCGCGCAGGCGACGTAATGCGTCTGCACCTGGATCGCGACCTGCGGCGCCAGGCCCTGCGCGTCCAGCGCCAGTTGCAGCAGGGCGCCCGATGCGTCGCCCGCGTCCAGCACGATGAGCGTGTCGCCGGAGTCGGTGGCGTCTGCCGGGTCAGACAAGTCCGACAGCCTTAGCGGCCCCTGCCCGGGCTTGCGGCTCAGGTGTACGAGTTCCGTGTGCCCCAGCCCCATGCGTGTGAGGCCGGGATAGTCGTTCGTGTCGAACGTGATCGCCAGGTCCAGCTCGCGCGTCAGCAGCCCTTGCACCAGTTCGGCGCTGTGGTGCGTGTGGATGTCGAAGGTGATGCCGGGCTGCGCATTGCGGCTGTCGCGCACGACGCCGGGCAACAGGCCAAGGCCGAGCGCGGGCGCGCAGCCCAGGCGCAGATGGCCGTTGGGACGGTCGCGCAGGTTGGTCGCCAGCCTGCGCACGCTGTTCAGGTCCTGGCTCAGCCGCGCGATCTCGGGCGTGAGGATCTCGGCCTCGCGCGTGGCGACCAGCCGGCCCTTTACGCGGTCAAACAGCTTGAAGCCCAGCTGGCTTTCCGCATGCGCCAGCAGCTTGCTGGCGGCGGGCTGCGAAATGTGCAGCGCGGCGGCGGCTTCGGTCAGGGATCCGGTGCGGCGGATCGCTTCGAATATCTCGATGTGGCGCAGGCGCATGGCGCAGATGGGGGGGATCCGAAACCGCGATTCTAAGCCGGATGGCGCGCACCGGGCGCCTGCCGCGCGACAGCGGCGCGGCCCTTTGACTATCATGGACGCCAGCCGGGTGTCCGGCGATCACCGGAGCCCTCCATGCGCCTACGCCGCCACGCCGCCCTGCTGCTCGCCGCCGCGATAGCCGGCCTGCCGTTCGTTTCCGCCAGTTGGGCGCGCACGCCGCCCGCGGCCGAGGACATCAATCCCGAGGCTGCCAGCGGCGTCCAGGCGCGCCAGCTCGTGCGCGCGCCGCACTTCATGATGGTGTCCGCCAATCCGCTGGCCAGCCGCGCGGGCGAAGCCATGCTGCGGCGCGGCGGCAGCGTGGTGGACGCCGCCATTGCGACGCAACTGGTGCTGAACCTGGTCGAGCCGCAATCGTCGGGCATCGGCGGGGGCGCGTTCATGGTGCTGTACTCCGCAGCGGACGGCCAGATCCGCACCATCGACAGCCGCGAGACCGCGCCCGCGGCCGCGCGGCCCGACCGCTTCCTGGATGCCGAGGGCAAGCCGCTACCGTTTGCGCAGGCCGTCAACAACGGCATGTCGGTGGCGGTGCCTGGCCTCCTGCGCGGTCTCGAACTGGCGCACAAGGCGCACGGCAAGCTGCCGTGGGCCGACCTGTTCCAGCCGGCCATTGAATTGGCGGAAGCGGGCTTTGCGGTGTCGCCGCGTTTGCATTCACTGCTGGCCGGCAACAAGGCGTTGCCGCAGCAGGCCGCGGCGGCCGCGTTTTTCTATGCGCCGGACGGGATGCCCTGGCCGGTGGGCCACGTGCTGAAGAACCCGGAATTCGCACGCACGCTGCGCGCGGTCGCCACGCAAGGCGCCGATGCGTTCTACCAGGGCGACATCGCGCGCGATATCGTGGCCGCCGTGCAGGGGCACGAGAAGCCGGGCGACCTCACTCTGGCGGACCTGGCGGGTTATCGCGCCAAGCCGCGCGACCCCGTCTGCGGCGCGTATCGCGGCTACCAGCTCTGCGGCATGGGACCTCCAAGCAGCGGACCCATCGCCGTGTTGCAGATCCTGGGCGAGCTGGAGCAGTTTCCGCTAAGCCGTTACGCACCGGGCACGGCGCAGGCGGTGCATTATTTTTCGGAAGCCGGCCGGCTGGCCTTCGCCGACCGCGACTTCTACGTGGCCGACCCGGACTTCGTGCGCGTGCCGGTGCGCGCCTTGCTGGACCCCGCCTACCTGCGCGCGCGCGGCGCGCTGATCCAGCCGGATCGCAGCATGAAGGTCGCGCTGCCGGGCGACCCGGAAGGCAAGCTGCTGTCGCTGGGCAAGGACAACGCGCTGGAATTGCCGTCCACCAGTCACCTCGTGGCCGTCGACGCGCAAGGCAACGCGCTCACCATGACGACCACCATCGAAAGCGAATTCGGCAGCAAGATCTTCGTGCGGGGTTTTCTGCTGAACAACGAGATGACGGACTTTTCGTCGTCGTTCAAGGATCCCGAAGGCCGGCTCGTCGCCAACCGCATCGAACCGGGCAAGCGGCCGCGCAGTTCGATGGCGCCGATGATGGTGCTACGCGATGGCAAGCCCTACCTGCTGGTGGGCTCACCGGGCGGCAGCGCGATCATCAACTACGTCGCCAAGACGCTCGTGGGCGTGCTGGACTGGAATCTTGATATCCAGTCGGCGATCGACCTGCCCAACTTCGGCAGCCGCAACAAGGAAACCGAATTGGAGAAGGGCACGGCGCTGGAAGCGCTGGCGCCGGAACTGGAGCGCATGGGACACCCGGTGCGCATCACCGAGTTTCCCAGCGGCATCCACGGCATCGTCATTGATTCGAAGGGCCTGCAAGGCGGCGCGGACCCGCGCCGCGAAGGGCTGGCGGTGGGCGGCTGACGGCGCTGCGGCCAAGACGTCAAGCTGAGCCCGGCTGAGACGCCTCGGCTAAGGCGCCTCGGCCGTGGCGCCACGCATCATTCCAGCGCCGACGGGTCCAGTTCCATCTTGGCCTCGCGGCGCCGCGCCAGCCAGGTCACGAACCACATCACCACGCCCAGCAGCAGCAGCCAGCCTGCGACCTGGTACTGGATGACGTCACGGCCCGTCAGCGGCGTGACAAGAAACAGGCACGCCGCGGCGCCCAGCCACGGGACGATGCGGTTGATGGAGAAGTGGCGGTGTTCGACCTTGTCGCGCCGCAGCACCAGCACGGCAACGTTCACGAACGCGAACACGCCTAGCAGCAGCAACGCGGTGGTGCCGCCCAGCGCGCGGATCGCCTGCGAATCGGCCAGGGCGACCAGGATGATCAGGCCGAAGGCCAACGCCGTCGTGAACAGGATGGCGGTCCACGGCGTCTGGTTCTTGCGGTGCACGTGGGCCAGAAAGGACGGCAGCACGCCCTGGCGCGACATGCCGTACAGCAGGCGGCTGGCCATCATCATGTTGATCAGCGCGGAGTTCGCGACCGCAAACATCGAGATGATCGGCATGATGTACTCCACCGGCAGGCCGGGCGCGGCGCGCTTGACCACCAGCACCAGCGGCGTGCTGCTTTTGGCAAGCTCGCCCACCGGCACCAGCGCGACGGCGCAGATCGACACCAGCACGTAGATGACGGCCGTGATGCCCAGGCCGGTCAGCATGACCTTCGGAAAGATGCGGCTGGGATCGTGCGTCTCTTCGGCCATGTTGACCGAGTCCTCGAAGCCCACCATGGCGAAGAACGCGAGCGCCGTGGCCGAGGTCACCGCCAGGAAGACGCTCTTGTCCTCGGGCGTGTCGAACGCGACGACGCGCGAGAAGTCCGCCTGGCCGCCGGAGATGGCGTAAAAGCCCAGCACGATGACCATCAAGAGGCCGGACAGCTCGATCAGCGTGAGGACCACGTTGGCCCGGACGCTTTCGGCCGCGCCGCGCAGGTTCACCAGCATGACCAGCAGCATGAAGCCCAGCGCGCCGATCGTGATCCAGCGCTTGTCGGCTTCGATGCCCATGGCGGCGAAGAGGTTCGCGGCAAAGGCCTGCGAAGCTGTGGCCGCGGACGTCAGGCCGGAACACATGACGGTGAAGCAGACGATGAACGTCAGGAAATGCACGCCGAACGCCTTGTGGACGTAGAGTGCGGCCCCCGCGGCGCGCGGGTATTTCGTGACAAGTTCCAGGTAGGACAGGGCGGTCAGCAGCGCCACGCCGAAGGCGACCAGGAACGGCAGCCAGGCCGCCCCGCCGACTTCCGCGGCCACTTGCCCTGTCAGCGCGTAGACGCCGGTGCCCAGGATGTCGCCAACGATGAATAGCAGCAGCAGCTTCGGGCCCATCACCCGTTTGAGCTGACCGTGGTCTTGTGAGTCGTTCGTGGCCATAGTCTTTTATTTCCTCTTATGTGGCTCGCCTTTTATGTGGCTCGGGACAGCGTGCAGATGCAACGCGAGGTGCAAAAAAGTCTAAGGCGGCAATCGGGCGGCTTGCTGAAACCAAATGTCTAAGTTGTTGCTCGCGGGGCGGCGGCGTTCTTGGGACGGTGTCAGACACCCGGGGGAGAGGGCCGTCAGCCTGTGACAGCGGTTTTGTGGGTGTCAGACACCTGGGCGTGTGACAGCGGTTTTGTGGGTGTCAGACACCTGGGCGTGGGACGGTGTCAGACACCCGGGGGAGAGGGCCGTCAGCCTGTGGCAGCGGTTTTGTGGGTGTCAGACACCTGGGCGTGCCTGGGCAAGCCTGCCCTGAAGGTGTCTGACACCCGTTCGGAAAGGCCGCTTAGCTGATACGGCGCCACGAGGGTGTCTGACACCTGGGCGTGTCTGGGCGAGCCTGACCTGAAGGTGTCTGACACCCGTTCGAAAAGGCCGCTAAGCTGATACGGCGTCACGAGGGTGTCTGACACCTGGCCAAGTGGAAACGCTGTCTCAAAAAAAAGCCCGGCGGGCGCCGGGCGGGTCATTGGTGCGGGGTCAGTCCTGGCCGGCAGGCGGCGCCAAGTCTGGCGGCAGCTTGCGCAGCGTGGCGGGCGTGCGCGACAGCTTGATGGGCGAGCCAACGCCCTTGTAGTCGCCCTGTTCCAGCACCATGCCACGGTGCCGCGTATGCGGGTGCGCGAGCGCCTGGTCAACCGTCTGCACGGCGGCGGCAGGCACGCCGGCGCGCAGCAGCTGGTCGGCAAGCGCGGCGGCCTCGTGGCGGGCCAGCAGGGCGGTGAGATCGTCGCGCAGGGCCTGGCGATGGCGCAGGCGGTCCGCGTTCGTGGCGTAGCGTGCATCCGCCGACAGCGCCGGGGCGTCCAGCGTCTGCGCCAGCATCGCAAACTGGCGGTTGTTGCCCACGGCCAGGAAGATCGGGCCGCTGGCGGTGGGCAACGTTTCGTACGGCGCAATGTTCGGGTGCGCGTTGCCGCTGCGCTGCGGCACCTTGCCGCTGTAGAAATAATTCGGCGCATGCGGGTGCAGCAGCGACAGCGCGCAGTCGTACAGCGTGATGTCCAGGAATTGCCCCAGGCCGCTGCGCGTGCGTTCGTTGAGCGCCAGCAGGATCGCCACCGCTGCGTTCAGCCCCGTCACCATGTCCACGACCGGCAGGCCCACGCGGGTCGCTTCGCCGTCCGCATCGCCGTTCACGCTCATCAGCCCGCACATCGCCTGCGCGCAGGCGTCGTAGCCGGGCAACCCGCCCAGCGGGCCGTCCGAGCCGAACCCGCTGACGCGGCAATGGATCAGCGAGGGGAAGGCCGCCTTCAGATCTTCGTAGCCCAGGCCCCACTTTTCCAGCGTGCCGGGCTTGAAGTTTTCGACCAGCACGTCGGCGTCGGCCAGCAGGTGGCGCAGCAGGTCCTGCCCGGCGGGCTGCGACAAGTCCAGCGTCATGCCGTCCTTGTTGCGGTTCACGCCGACAAAATACGAGGCCGTCTCGCCCAGAAAGGGCGGGCCCCAGCCGCGCGTCTCGTCGCCGCCGGGGGGCTCGATCTTCAGCACGTCGGCGCCGTGGTCGGCCAGGATCTGCGTGCAGTACGGACCGCCCAGCACGCGCGACAGATCGATCACCTTGCAGCCTGCGAGGGCGCCGGCATTGGGTAGGGTGTGAGCCATGGGCATTCTTCGCGTCAGTCGATGGAAACGTTGGCGCTCTGGATCAGCTCGCGCCACTTGGGGACTTCGGTGGTGATGAAGGTGGACAGGCCCTGCGGCGTCTTGTCCTGCGCTTCGACGATGCCCTGCATGCGCAGCGTCTGTTCGATCGCGGGATCGGACAGCGCCGTCTTGAAGGCCTGGTTCAGCGTGTTCACCACGTCGGCCGGCGTGTCCTTGGGCGCGACGATGCCGAAGAAGACGCTGACGTCATAGCCGTTCAGGCCTTGCTCGGACAGTGTCGGCAGCTCGGGCAGCGCATCGGAACGCTGCGCGCTGGCCAGACCGATGGCGCGCAGCTTGCCCGCCTTGATGTAGGGCAGCGCGGTCAGGATGTCAGTGAACGACATCGACACCTGGCCGCCCAGCAGGTCGTTCAGCGCGGGGCCCGTGCCCTTGTACGGGATGTGCATGATCTTGGTGCCGGCCATGCGGTTGAACAGGATGCCCGCCAGGTGCGACGACGCGCCGTTGCCGGACGAGGCGTAGCTCAGCTTGTCCGGATTCTTCTGCGCGTAGGCGATCAGCTCCTGCATGTTGTTGGCAGGCACCGACGGATTCACCACCAGGATGTTGGGCAGGTGGCCGATGCGGATGATGGGCGCGAAGCTGGTCTCGGGGTTGTAGTTCTGCTTCTTGTACAGGCTGACGTTGATGGCCAGCGGGCCGGACGTGCCGAACAGGATGGTGTAGCCGTCGGGCTTGGCGGAGGCCACGTATTCAGAGCCGATGTTGCCGCCCGCGCCGCTGCGGTTTTCGACGATGACGTTCTGCTTGAGCGGCTCGCGCAGCTTCTCGGCCAGGCGGCGTGCCAGCGCGTCGGTGGGGCCGCCGGGCGGGAAGGGAACGACCAGTGTGACCGGCCGCGCGGTGGGGTAGGCGTCTGCGGCAACGGCGGGGGTGGCCGCTATGGCGGCGGCGGCCGCCAGGAACAGGGGGGTGAAATAGCGTTTCATGCATGTCTCCAGTGGATGGCGCGCCGGCTGTGCCGCCGGCGTCGGGTAACTGCGGGATGTCTGACGGGGCTACAGCGCGTACTGCAGGATGGCCTGGCTGGCCGCGCTTTCGTCAGGCGGGATGGCATAGGGATCGCGCGGGGCCAGGCGGTGCAGCAGCACCTGGTCGGCCAGCCGCGCGCGGCTTTCCAGACCCGTGCCGGTGGCTTCCCAGCGAAGCGCAGCCATCGACACCGCGTGATACAGCAGCGATGCGGCTTGGCGGGCCAGCTGCGCATGGTCGCCTTGCGCGGCATGCTCCGCCAGCGCGTAGGTCTTTTCCAGGGCGCTGGCCTGCAGATCGGCCAGTTCGGGCGGGCAAGGCGCGCCATCAGCCAGCAGGCGGTCGATGTGGCTGCGCAGCGCCGGCAGGGAATTCTCTTTCTTGATGGCGCGCAGCACGTCCAGCGCGACAATGTTGCTGGTGCCTTCCCAGATGGAGCCCAGATGCGCGTCGCGCACCAGGCGGGGGTCGGTGAACTCCTCGATGTAGCCGCAACCGCCGCGCACTTCCATCGCGTCGCCGGTGACCTTGCGCGCATCGCGGCAGGCGCGGAACTTGATCAGCGGCGTCAGGATGCGCGCCAGCGCGGGGTCGGCCGCACCCTGATCGGCATCGGCCAGCGCGCGCGCCGTCTGGAACATGACGCTGCGCGCCTGTTCGGCCCACACGATCATCTTGACAAGCTGGCGCTGCATCAGCGGCATGTCGATCAGCCGCTTGCCAAAGGCGCGTCGGTGCTGCGACACGTAGACGGCTTCTGTGACGGCACGGCGCATCAGGCCCGCTGCACGCATGCCGTTGGACAGGCGCGAGTTGTTGATCATGTCGGCCATGTGCTTGAAGCCGCGGCCGCGTTCGCCCACCAGCCACGCCACCGCGCCTTCCAGGCGGATTTCGCCGCTGGCCATGGAGCGCGTGCCCAGCTTGTCCTTCAGGCGCAGGATGCGGTAGTGGTTATGCGTGCCGTCCGCCAGGTCGCGCGGCAGCAGAAAGAGCGACACGCCCTTCAGGCCGGGGACCGTTTCGCTGCGGGCCAGCACCATCGCAAAGCCGGCGTCGGGATTCGAGCAGAACCACTTGTCGCCGTGAATGCGCCACGTGCCGTCGTCCTGAGCCTCGGCCGTGACCTCCGTGGCGCTGACATCCGAGCCCGCGCCCTGTTCGGTCATGAACATGGCGCCCTGGCGCAGCGTGTCGAAATCCTGCGATGTCACCTGCGGCAGCACGCGCTCGACCAGTGCGGGGTCGCCGAACTTGCGCAGCGTGCGCGCCAGCGAGTCCGTCATGCTGACCGGGCAGCACAGGCCGAACTCCGCCTGCACGAAAAGATGGCTGAGCGCGTACTTGGCTGCTGCGGGCATGGGCTCGGGCCAGCCGAGCACGCCGCCCCGGTGGGACAGCGCGGCCAGGCCGAATTCGCTATAGGCCAGGCGTTCCAGTTCGACATACGCGGGATGCTTGTCGATGCGGGACTCGTCCGTGCCGGCGCGGCTGCGCACGGACAGCGTGGGCGGATGCTTGTCGGCCACGGAAGCCAGTTCGTCCATCACCCCGCCCGCCAGTTCGCCCAGCCGGCTCAGGTGCGGCAGCAGGTGTGCGTGCAGGGCGGGCGGCAGGTAGCGGCGGCTCAGCGCATCGGCGTACGGGTCGGCGCTGAACAGGTTCAGCCCGCGGGAATCCGGGACGGGCGTGGCGGTGGCGGCAACGGGCAAGACGGGGGTATCCATGGCGGCATCCGGGTCGAGACGGGAAGGTGTCCTATGGTGCGGGGCTTGATTCATCTACTCAAATACTGTTTTGATGTAGATCAATCCAAAACAAATATAGATGGGCCGTAAGGAGGGACATATGGACTTGGAACCCCGGCTGCTGCGCTACTTCATCGCCGTGGCCGAAGAGCGCCATTTCAGCCGTGCGGCGGCGCGCCTGCACATCTCGCAACCGCCGCTCAGCTATGCGATCCGCCAACTGGAGGAGAACATCGGCGCGCGCCTCTTGGCCCGCACCAGCCGGCACGTCGAGCTGACCGATGCCGGCCAGGCGCTTTACCACGAGGCCCTGATCCTTCTGCGCCAGGCCGAGGAGGTCCGCACGCTGGTGCGCCAGGTGGATGCGGGCCTGCGCGGCCGGCTGCGCATCGGCTTCGTGGGGTCGATGCTGTACCGGGGCCTGCCCGCGCTGCTGGCCGTGATGCGGACCGAACTGCCGGACGTGGAACACGTGCTGACCGAATTGAACTCGCATGACCAGATCGAGGCGGTACGGCGCGGCGAGCAGGACCTGGGCTTCATCCATGCCAATCCGGTGCCGGACGGTGTGCAGGCGCGCGACCTGATGGCCGAGCCCTTTGTCGTATGCCTGCCTGACGGGCATCCGCTGGCGCAGCGCACCTCGCTGCGGCTGTCGGAGCTGGCAGAGGATGACTTCGTCTTTTTCGCGCGGGCGGCCTCGCCCAGCTATTACGAGACGGTGCTGGCCATGTGCGTGTCGGCCGGCTTCATGCCGGCGATCCGGCATGAGGTGCGCCACTGGCTGAGCGTGGCGTCGTTGGTGTCGCAGGGACTGGGGGTGTCGATCGTGCCAGCGTGCCTGTCGCGTAGCGGGCTGGCGGGCACGCGGTTCATTGCGTTTGAACACGAAGCGCGCTCGATCAGCCAGGTGATCTGGCCCGATGCGGCGCGTTCGCCCTTGCAGGAGCGCGCGGTGGCCTTGGTGGCGCAGGCATTTCCGCCGTTGCAACCGCCCGCCGCGGTCCTGTCATAGGCGTGAGGATCAGCGGAACACGACGGTCTTGTTGCGGTTCAGCAGGATGCGGTGCTCGACGTGGCTGCGCACGGCGCGCGACAGCACCAGGGATTCGATGTCGCTGCCCACCTGCGTCAGGTCCTGCGCGGTCATCGTGTGGTCGACGCGCTCGATGTCCTGGTCGATGATCGGGCCTTCGTCCAGATCCGAGGTCACGTAGTGGGCCGTGGCGCCGATGATCTTCACGCCGCGCGCATGCGCCTGGTGGTAGGGGCGCGCACCCTTGAAGCTGGGCAGGAAGCTGTGGTGGATGTTGATCGCGCGGCCCGTCAGGGCGCGGCACATATCCGCCGACAGGATCTGCATGTAGCGGGCCAGCACGACCAGGTCGATGTTCGCCTCGTCGACGATCTTGAGCACCTGCTTTTCCTGCTCCAGCTTGGTGTCGGGCGTGACCGGCAGGTAGTGGAACGGGATGTTGTAGGTGGCGGCAAGGCCGGCGTAATCGTTGTGATTGGAGACGATGGCGGCCACTTCGGCATGCAGATGGCCGCTATGCACGCGGAACAGCAGGTCGTTCAGGCAGTGGCCCTGCTTGCTGACCATGATGAGCAGGCGTTCCTTGCGGCGCGCATCGTGCAGCTTGAGCTCCATGCCGTAGTCGGCGGACATCGCGTCCAGTCGGGCGCGCAGGTCGTCGGCGGCCACGCTGACCGGCAGGTCGAAGTGCACGCGCAGGAAGAAGCGGCCGGTCTCTTCGTCGCCGAACTGCTGCGAATCCAGGATGTTGCAACCCAGTTCGAACAACAGGCCGCTGACGCGGTAGACGATGCCGGTGCGGTCAGGGCAGGACAGGGTCAGGATGTAGTCGTTGTGCTGCATGGCGGAAATGGCTGAATGAGAGAAAGGGGGAGCGGGCGGTGATCAGGCGGACAGGCGCGCCAGGGTTTCTTCCGCCAGGGCCAGGCTGGAGGTCAGCCCGGGGGATTCAATGCCGAACAGGTTCACGAGGCCCGGCACGCCGTGCACGGCGGGACCCGCGATGACAAAGTCGGCGGCCGGCTCGTGCGGACCCGATATCTTGGGCCGGATGCCCGTGTAACCCGGCGCCAACGCGTCGTCCGGCAAGGCCGGCCAATAGGTGCGGACGGCTTCGTAGAACACCTCGGCGCGGGATGGGTCCAGCGTGTAGTCCTCGGTCCCGACCCATTCGGTGTCGGGGCCGAACTTGGCCTGGCCGCCCATGTCCAGCGTCAGGTGCACGCCCAGGCCGGCATGCTGGGGCACGGGGTAGATCAGCCGCGAGAACGGCGCGCGCCCGGACAGCGTGAAATAGCTGCCCTTGCACAGGTAATCGGTGGGGATGCTGTCGGCGGGCACGCCCTCGATGCGCCGCGCCAGGGCCGGCGCCTGCAGGCCGGCCGAGTTGATCAGCACGTTGCACGTCAGTTGCATGGCGTCATCGCCGCCGAATTGCAGTTCGAAGCCGCCTTCAGAACGCACACGCCCCGACACGAGCGGCGTATGGAAGACGCATTGGGCGCCCGCGTTTTCGGCGTCGCCCTGAAAGGACAGCATCAGCGCGTGGCTGTCGACGATGCCGGTGGACGGCGACACCAGCGCGGCGGTGCATTGCAGCGCGGGCTCCAGGCGCATGGCTTCTTCGCCCGAGATGTATTGCAGGTCGTCTACGCCGTTGGCGCGGGCGCGCTGGGCGATGCCTTCCAGTTGCGTAGCCTGGTCGGGGCTGGTGGCGACGATGAGCTTGCCCAGGCGCTTGTGCGGCACGCCCCGCTCGGCGCAATACGCATACAGCAGATGCTTGCCGCGTACGCAGAGCCGCGCCTTCAGGCTGCCGGCGGGGTAATAGATGCCGGCGTGGATGACTTCGGAGTTGCGCGAGCTGGTGCCGGTCCCGATGGCCTCGGTGGCCTCGGCCACCAGCACCTCGCGGCCGGATTGGGCCAGCGCGCGGGCAATTGCCAGCCCGACCACGCCGGCGCCGATGACGACGCAATCGACATCGACGCTCATGATTTGGCCTTTTCGGCGCGGGTGCCGGCCGGCGTCAGGTCGAAGCCGCCGGCGTGAAACACCAGCGGCGGCTCGCCACTATGTCCGCAACGTTCGACTTCTCCGACCATGATGACGTGATCTCCCTCGACGTATCGGCTGCGGCTGCGGCATTCGAACCAGGCGGCGCAGTGGCCGTCCAGCATGGGCGTGCCGCCCGGTGCGTAGTGCACCTGCAGCCCGGCATAGCGGTCCGGCGTCTTGCCGGTTGCAAAACGCCGGGCCAATGCGATCTGGTCCGCACTCAGCACGTTCACGACGTAGCGCTCGCACTGTTCGAAAGCCTCTAGCGACGACGAGCCCAGCGACAGGCTCCACAGCACCAGCGGCGGGTTCAACGAGACCGAATTGAACGAGCTGACCGTCAGGCCGATGGGGGCGCCGTCCAGGCCGGCGGTCGTCACGACCGTCACGCCGGTGGCGTAACGGCCTAAAGCGGTGCGAAAGAAGACGGAATCGAAATCAGGGGAGGAGGCGGACATGCAGTAGACAGTTCGGTCGGGCGCGGGAGGCGCCCGGCGTGGGGACGCCCCGCGTCGGGGCGCCTGTATCAGGGAGACAGGCGTTCGATCTTCCAGCCCGCACCGTCTGCGACGTAGCGCAGGCGGTCGTGCAGGCGGGACGGCCGGCCCTGCCAGAATTCAAAGGCGGTGGGCTTCAGGCGATAGCCGCCCCAGTGTGGCGGACGCGGCGGCTGTTCGCCGAAACGCTCGCGGAATTCCTTTTCGCGGGCTTCCAGCTCTTCACGGGTGATGGGCTGGCTTTGGCGCGAGGCCCAGGCGCCGATGCGCGATCCGGCCGGGCGGCTATGGTAGTAGGCGTCCGATTCTTCGGCCGCCACCTTTTCCACCACGCCTTCGATGCGGACCTGGCGCTCGAGCGGCTGCCAGAAGAACAGCAGGCCGGCGCGCGGCTCGGCTTGCAGGTCCAGGCCCTTGCGCGATTCGTAATTGGTGAAGAACGTGAAGCCTTGGTCGTCAAAGCCCTTGATGAGGACAATGCGGGCACTGGGCTGGCCGCTGGCATCCACCGTCGCCAGGGTCATGGCGTTGGGTTCTGGCACCTTGGCCGCCAGGGCCTCGTCGAACCAACGGGTGAATTGCTCGAACGGAGAGGGGGCGGCCTGGCTTTCCAGGAGCACATTCTTTTCGTAGCTTTGACGCAGATCAGAGACGGACATGGTCTTAGGGGTTCAGCGTTGATAACAGGGAGTTTATACCGCCTGGGAGACCGGCCCCTCATTGACCCCGCGCAGGCCCCGGGCAAGTTCGCCGCGCCTGCCTGCCCGCCTGGCGTCAGGGGCCCTCGGGCAACGGGTGGCCGTCCAGTTCCAGCCGGCGGGCGATCGCGTCGAGCCGGGCGTCGTGAATGCCGGCGGACCGCAGGGCCTGGGCGGTCTGCACCACGTAATCCGTGCAGGGGCCGTAGCGGCCTGCCGCGCGGCGCACGATCTCCAGCAGTTCGGGCTCGGGCAGGGCGCGGATATAAGCCGGATTGCTGCGGTTCATGATGAAGACCAGCGCGCGGACGACCCCTTCGTCCGTGGCGCAGTTGATCCAGCGGGGCAGATAGGCGCCCGTGGACATCTCGCGTTCCCAGAGGGCGGGAAAGTAATTGGGGACCTGGTTGCCGGCCAGGCGATAGACCACGCCCCGGCAGGAACCGCCGCGGTCCAGGCCGAACACCAGGCCCGGGCATTCGGGCGTACCCCGGTTCACCCGCGACCACAGGCAAAGCGCCCGATGGTGGCCGCGCAGGGTGGCCAGGCGCCGTTCCTGGAAGTCGAAATCCGGCCGCCAGATCAGGGATCCGTACCCGAATACCCACACGTCTTCCCCGGCCTGCCAGTGTTTGAGCGCGTCGTCGAGCGAGGCTTGGCGTTCTTCTGCCGTCCAGAGCCGGAAGGGCAGGGACGCGCCGGAGATGTCGGTGGGGGAGGACTGCTTGTTCACAACTACGTTTTCCGTTCAGGCTCGTGCGGAGGATTTCGATTGGCCCAGCCCCCGGCCATCAGCGCCACGGAGTAGGCCCAGAAAAGCGGGGCAACGCCAATTACCGCACCCAGCGCGCCGAAGGTCAACGGCAGGGACACCTGCGAGCCGTTGATCAGCGCCATGCGCAGGCCCACGGCCTCGGCGGCGCGGCCCGGCGGCGAGTATTGGTGCAGCAGGGACAGCATGCTGGGTTGGCAACAGCCCAACGCCAGTCCCAGGATGAAAGACAGCACGATCAGCACGGTAACGTCGGTGAACAGCGGGTAAAGCATGAAGTCGATGGCCGCCGTTGCCATGGCCACACGCACCAGCGTCCACGACCGCACCCGGCGCTGAATAAGCGGCAAAGCTAGCCGGATGACGAAGGTTGCCGCCGCGAACGAGGCAAGAATGACGCCGATCGTGGTGGCGGACAACCCGATCGCGACGCCGAAGATCGGCACGACGAACAGATGGGTATCCCACGCGCCGGACAAAATGGTGTTCACCATCAGGATGCGGCGCAGCGCGGGCACGGCCAGCAATTCGGTCACACGGCGGCGCTGGGCCTCGCGCACGCCGGTGATGGCCGCGTCGACGGCCTTCAACTGATGCCGCAGCGCGTACAGCCCGACTCCGGAGAGCAAGGGACCGACGGCGAGGATGCCAAATGCCGTGCGCGTGCCCAGGTGGTCGATGGCCAGGCCGGCGATCAGCGGACCGGAAAAGCCCGAGCCCGCCAGGGCCAGAGACATGAACGAGAAATTGCGTAGCCGCTGCTCAGGTTCGGCGTGGCCTAGCAGGTCCTGCGTGGCGACCTGATGCAGCATGAAGCCGATGCCAATGCAGCAGGACGCGACCAGCAGTGCGGACTGCGTCTGGGAGATGGAGGGCAATAGCGTGCCGAAGGCGACCAAAGTGGTGCCGATGACGAGCGGGCGCACGATGCCGACCCGGTCCACCCACCGTCCCGCGCGCACCGAAAACAGCATCGGCAACACGGCAAACACCGCGACCAGCGTCCCGACCGTGAATGTGGACAGCCCCATCTGCAGCGCTGTCAGGGAAACGGTGATCCGTCCCCCGGTCAGTGCAACGTGATTCATCATTGCCAGCAGGCACAAAAGCACCGCCCCGGAAAACTCCGGGGAACTGGATGGCGAGGAGGGGGATCTGTTGGAGGTAGACACGGCTTAACTGCAGTCATTCTGTTCGTAACATCCGGCTATGTCGAGGCGAGGCGTTTTTGCGCTGCAGCGGACAGTGTCTAGTCACTTTGCGAAGTTAACGGTCTCTACCGGACAAGTCTTGCGCTTATTCGGCAAGATGACGGCACGTTCGCGGCAGGTGCGGTAAAACGGTTCCGCAACAGCCTTGGGATCGTTGTATCGTTCACGCAACGGAACCCTCCGCGCGGTGCAATCCGCCTACGCTTTGCACCGCTTGTTTGCAGCATTACCAGCGCCGCCCGTGGCGCCTAGCTGTCCCCATCGTCCAGGTTCAATGAAAAAGTCCCGCAGCAAGTTCAAGCGCTACGTCCTGATAGCCGTCATCCTCCTGCTTCTCGTGTTTGGCGCGCGCGCCGCCTTCTTTTCGGCCCCGCCGCCGCCGACCTTCGCCGTGGCCGAGGTGTCCCGCGCGGACCTGGAAGACAGCGTTCTTGCCAGCGGCACCATCGACGCCATCGAACGCGTCAGCGTGGGCGCGCAGGCCACGGGCCAGCTCAAGTCCCTGAAGGTGGAACTGGGCGATCGCGTCAAGAAGGGACAGTTGGTCGCCGAGATCGACGACCTGACCCAGCAGAATGAGCTGCGCAACGCCGAGGCGGCGTTGCAGACGCGGCGGGCCGAACGGGCGGCCAAGGTCGCCACGCTGAAGCAGGCCGAACTGGCGTTCAAGCGCCAGCGCATGATGCTGGCGGCCGACGCCAGCTCGCGCGAGGCCTATGAAACCGCCGAGGCCACGCTGGCCGTGACGCGCGCCGAAATCGCGTCGCTGGACGCGCAGATCGCGCAGGCGGAGATCCAGGTGGACACGGCCCGGGTCAACCTGGGCTACACGCGCATCGTCTCGCCGATCGACGGCATGGTGGTGGCGGTGGTCACCAAGGAAGGCCAGACGGTCAATTCCATCCAGAGCGCGCCCACCATCATCAAGGTGGCGCAGGTGGACACCATGACGATCAAGGCGCAGATCTCCGAGGCAGACGTGACGCGGGTCAAGCCCGGGCTGCCGGTCTACTTCACCATCCTGGGCGAACCGGACGAGCGCTACCGCGCCACACTGCGCGCGGTGGAACCGGCCCCGGACTCCATTCAGAAGGATGACGCGGCGTCGTCGCTGACGTCCTCGACCAGCACGTCCACCAGCGCCGCGGTCTATTACAACGGTCTCTTCGATGTACCGAACCCCGACGAGAAGCTGCGCATCTCGATGACGGCGCAGGTCTTCATCGTGCTGGGCGAGGCCAAGGGAGCGGTGGTGGTGCCGGCGTCGGCGCTGGGCAAGCGCGGCGCGGACGGGCGCTACGAAGTGCGCGTGGTGGGGGAAGGCAACAAGACCGAGACGCGTCAGGTCCGCATCGGCATGAACAACAATGTGCAGGCGCAGGTGCTGGAAGGCCTGGAGGTGGGCGAACGCGTCGTGTCGGCGGATTCGTCGCCGGCCGCCGCCAAGCCGGGAGCCTGACATGAGCGGTCCGCTCATTTCCTTGTCGGGCGTGCGCCGCGAGTTTCCGGCGGGCGACCAGACGATTGCGGTCCTGAAGGACGTCAACCTCACGATCGAGGCGGGCGAGATGGTCGCCATCGTGGGGGCGTCCGGCTCGGGCAAGTCGACGTTGATGAACATCCTGGGCTGCCTGGACCGGCCCACGCGCGGCGACTACAGGGTCGATGGCCGCAGCACGGGGGAGCTGGATCCCGACGAACTGGCGGAGCTGCGCCGGGAGCACTTCGGGTTCATCTTCCAGCGCTATCACCTGCTGGCGGACCTGAGCGCGCAGGGCAACGTGGAGGTGCCGGCGGTCTACGCGGGCAAGCGCCGCGAGGCGCGGCTGGAGCGGGCCTCGGCCTTGCTGGCGCGGCTGGGCCTGGCCGATCGGTCCGAACATCGGCCCGGTCAGCTTTCTGGGGGTCAGCAGCAGCGCGTGAGTATCGCGCGCGCGCTGATGAACGGCGGGGACATCATCCTGGCCGACGAACCCACCGGCGCGCTGGACACGCATACGGGCCAGGAAGTGCTGCGCATCCTGGAAGAGCTGAATGCGGCGGGGCACACGATCATCATCGTCACGCACGATATGAATGTGGCGCGCCACGCGCAGCGCATCATCGAGATCAGTGACGGCGAGATCGTCGCGGACAAGCGCAATCCGGAGGCGCCCCGCCATCAGACGGCGCTGGACGAGGCGCCGGCGATGGCCCAGCGGCCGGCCTGGCAGGCCTATCTTGACCGCTGCGGCGAGGCGCTGCGCATGGCGTTGCTGGCGATGAACGCGCACCGCCTGCGCACGTCGCTGACGATGCTGGGCATCATCATCGGCATTGCGGCGGTGGTGTCGGTGGTGGCGCTGGGCGAGGGCTCGCGGCGCAAGATCCTGGAAGACATCAGCGCGATCGGCACGAACACGGTGGAGGTCTTCCCGGGCAAGGATTTCGGCGACGAGAAGGCGGTGAACATCCGCACGCTGGTGGCGGCCGACGCGGAGGCGCTGGCGCGCGAGTCCTATGTGGACAGCGTGACACCGGAAGTGGGCACGAGCAATACGCTGCGCTATCGCAACGTGTCGGTGAATGGGTCGATCCAGGGCGTGGGCGATCAATACTTCCGGGTGCGTGCGATCAAGCTGGCCGAGGGCAAGTTCTTTGACGAGACGAGCGTGGCGCGCCGCGCGCAGGAAGTGGTGATCGACGAGGGCACGCGGCGTGCGCTGTTCGGGTCGCACACGGAGCCCATCGGGCAGGTGATTTTCCTGGGATCAATGCCGGCGCGCGTGATCGGGGTGACGCAGAAGAAGGACACGGTGTTTGGCAGCAATGATTCGCTGAACGTGTGGATTCCTTACACGACGGCGCTGTCGCGGGTGCTGGGGCAGCAGCACCTGAAGAGCATCACGGTGCGCGTGAACGACGCGACGCCGCCGGCCGCGGCGGAGCAGGCCATCGTGCGGGTGCTGACGCGCCGGCATGTGGTGAAGGACTTTTTCGTGTTCAACACGGATGCGGTGCGCAAGACGATCGAGCGCACGACGGCAACGATGACGCTGCTGGTGTCGCTGATCGCGCTGATTTCGCTGATGGTGGGCGGCATCGGGGTGATGAACATCATGCTGGTGTCGGTGACCGAGCGTACGCGCGAGATCGGGGTGCGGATGGCGGTGGGCGCGCGGCGCAGCGACATCATGCAGCAGTTCCTGATCGAGGCGGTGCTGGTGTGCCTGATCGGCGGGGCGGTGGGCATCCTGTTGTCGCTGGGCTTGGGCGTGCTGGTCAGCAAGGCGACGGGCGGCTCGTTCCAGATGATCTATTCCACGACATCGATGGTGGCGGCATTTACGTGCTCGACGCTGATCGGTGTGATTTTTGGCTATCTGCCGGCGCGCAACGCGGCGCGCCTGGATCCCGTCGAGGCGTTGGCCCGGGAATGAGGAAGATGAAAGCAGTTTCTCTTTTGTGCAAACCGCTGGGCGTGGTGCTGGTATTGGCGCTGGGCGGGTGCGGTCTGCTGCGTACGGATTACGAGCGGCCGGCGGTGAGTGTGCCGGGGTCCTGGACTTATGCGGGGGCAGGCGCCGATGCAGGCGCGCAGGCTTCGCTGGCTGACGGTGGCGACTGGTGGCGCAATTTCGATGATCCGGTGCTGAACGGGCTGGTGGAGACGGCGCTTGCGCGCAATAACGATCTGGCCGCGGCGGCGATCCGCGTCCGGCGAGCGCAGTATCAGGCGGGTCTGGCGGACGATCAACTGATGCCGCAATTCGGCGGGGACGCGAACGTGTCGCGGGTGCGCAATCTGTATGGGGATCGTTCGATCACGCGGGCCAATTCGGCCGAGCTGACGGTGAGCTATCAGGTGGACCTGTGGGGCAAGCTGGCGCGCCAGCGGGATGCGGCGCAGTGGGAGGCGCTGGCGACGGAGCAGGACCGCCAGAGCGCGGCGCTGTCGCTGGTGGGGACGACGGCGACGTTGTACTGGCAGACGGCGTTCATCAACCAACGCATCGCTAGCAGCGAGGAGAGCATCGCCTACGCGCGGCGCACGCAGGATCTGGTGCGGGCGCAGTATGCGGCGGGCGGAGCGTCGGCGCTGGAGCTGGCGGAGGCAGAGCAGACGGTGGCGAGCCAGCAGGCGGCGCATGCGTTGCTGGTGCAGCAGCGCGTGGAATACATCAATGCGTTGACGATTCTGTTCGATGGGCCGCCGGATCGCATTACGGCGGATCCGATGCGGTTGCCGTCGAGTGCGTTGCCGGAGGCGCGGGCGGGTGTGCCAGCGGAGTTGCTGGGGCGGCGTCCGGATCTGCGTGCGGCTGAGATGCGGTTGCGGGAGTCGCTGGCTACCGTGGATGCGACGCGGGCGAGCTTTTATCCGCCGGTGACGTTGACGGGGGCGTTGGGCACTTCGAGCCCGACGTTGTCGGATGTGCTGAAGAATCCGATAGGGACGTTGGGGGCGGGGTTGACGCTGCCGTTCCTGCAGTGGAATCAGATGCAGCTCAATATCCGGATTTCGAAGACGGATTTCGAGGAGCGGGTGGTGACGTTCCGGCAGGCGCTGTATCAGGCGATGGCGGATGTGGAGAATGCGTTGTCGAACCGGACGCAGTTGGGGGTTCGGGCGGAGCAGCTGGATCTGTCTTTGCGGGCGGCTCGGGAGGCTGAGCGGCTATACGAAGTACGGTATCGGGCGGGGGCGGTGCCGTTGCGGGATTGGCTGGATGCGCAGGAAAAGCGCCGGGTGGCTGAGGTGGCGCGGGACGAGAATATGCTGAACCGGTTGGTGAATCAGGTGACGGTTTATCAGGCGTTGGGGGGGGGATGATGTGGTGGCTGTTGATGGGGATGGGCTGCGGATGTGAGGTTTGCAGCAGTCCGGCGCGTCGTTTTGCGTCGGCAGCCGGGTGCAGGCATCGATCTTGGTTCTTTTGACGCTGCCTTCAGATTCCCTCGGGCGCATCTACACGCCCCGCGCACCCCAGGCCGCCGCCACGCCGGGCTCGGGTGGTTTCAGCTTGGCGGGCGCTGGGGCGGGGTGAGTTCTTAAGGTTCTTGCCCGGGCTTGCGCGGCTTTGAAGCATTTTGCGGGGCCCGCGCCCGGTTGGCCGCCGCTGCTTCCGGTGTCTGACACCCTTGGGGCACATCCTTGATATGACGGCAGTCTTTGCAGGGTGTCAGACACCTTGTCACCTTGACTGCAGGAATGGGGAGGGTGGGTTGGCGGCCGCTGCCATAAAATGCGGTCCATGAACTCGCCCGAACTCATTCCTGAACCCGCCGATCTCGACCGTCGTTTTGGCGCGCTGTCGCGCCTCTATGGTCCCGAAGCGCCCTCGCGCATCCGTAATGCCCATGTTGCCGTTGCCGGCCTGGGCGGCGTCGGCTCGTGGACCGTGGAGGCGCTTGCTCGTTGCGGGGTGGGGGCGTTGACGCTGATCGATCTGGATCACATTGCCGAATCCAACGTGAACCGGCAGATCCATGCATTGAGTTCGACGCTCGGACAGTCCAAGGTCGACGCGATGGCCGAGCGGGTGTTGGCGATCAATCCGGAATGCCGCATCACCCGGGTGGACGACTTTGTGTCGCCGGAAAACGTGGGCGAGGTGCTGCCGGGGCCTTATACGGTCATCATCGATTGCACGGATCAGGCGGCCGCGAAGATTGCGATGATTTTGCATGCGCGGGCGCTTGGGGTGCCGATGCTGCTGTGCGGCGGTGCGGGCGGGAAGACGGATCCGTTGGCGTTGCGGGCGGGTGATTTGTCGGGGGCGGTCAATGATGCGCTGCTGGCCAAGCTGCGCAACAAGTTGCGGCGCGAGCATGGGTTTCCACGGGCGTCCGACAAGAACGGCAAGGCGCTCAAGCGGGTGCCGAAGATGGGCGTGCATGCGTTGTGGTTCGACCAGCCGGCGATTTTGCCGGATGCGTGGACCAAGCCTCGTGAAGGTGAAGATGATATGGGCGCGTCGGGTCTGAACCTGGCGCCGCAGGGCCTGTCGTGCGCGGGTTATGGGTCGGTGGTTACCGTGACCGCCGCCATGGGCATGGCGGCGGCGAACGAGGCTTTGCGGCTGGCGGTGTGACCCCTTAAATCGCCACAAACACCACGCCGTCCTCAATCCGCACGGGATACGTCGCGATGTTTTCCCGCAGCGGCGAGCACAGCGCGCGGCCGTCGCGCACGTCGAAGCGGCCCTGGTGCAGCGGGCATTCGATTTCGTGGCCGGTCAGGAAGCCTTCGCACAGTCTGGCATTGCCGTGCGTACAGAGGTTGTCGGTCGCGTAGACCTCGCCGTCGACGCCGTATAGCGCGATTTCCTTTCCGCCCGCCTCGACGGCGATGACGTCCTCTTCGGGGACTTCATCGCGTCCGATGGCCTTGATCCATTGCACACGCATGATTCGTCTCCTGGTCAGATGGGATAGATCAGCGAGTTCGGTATCAGCTCGCTGTCGAAAATGCATAGCCGCGATTCGAATTTCAGGCCGTCGGGCGTCTGTCGGATGACGTCCAGATAGCGGCCGACGTTGAAGACGGTGGTGAGCTGGCTGGGTTTGGTGCGGAAGATGGCGTAGTTGGCCTCGGATTCGATGCGGCCGTCCTGCACCAGCAGCACGCGCGGGGCGCCGACGACGTGGCGCTGGTAGTAGGGATCGTGGAAGATGGTTTCGGTGGCCCCGTAGATGCGGTCCTTCAGCATCCCGCGGCTCTCGAAGGCCATGGTCGCCAGCGGAAAGCCGCGTTCGTAGTTTTCGCGCGGCAGCACCTTGTAGACGCAGTCCTCGATGAAGAAGTCTGGCCACTTTTCCCATTCGCCGGCGTCCAGCGCGGCGGCGTAGTCGGAGTACAGGCGGGTGAGCTGGTAGTAGAGCGGAAAGTCCAGCATGTCACGCCTCCATCACGCGGCGCCAGTACGCGTACATGCCGCGTATCAGCGTTTCGGTGACCATGTGATCGGTGTTTTCGGCGGTCTTGCCGCCCAGTTCGGCGACGCTGCGGTGCCAGGGCTTTTGTTCGAAGCCGGACTGCGAGAATTCGATGACTTCGCCGTCGTCGGCCGACACGAAGCCGGCGGGGCCGAAGAGGTTGGCCTGGCGCAGCCGGCGCTGGGTCATTTCGGGGGTGTCGTCGGCGAAGCCGAAATGGGTCCAGACGAAGTCGAAGGCATCGTGGCCGACCGGCTGGATGTGGCGGGTGGACAGCGAGTTCACCTGCTGCTGGATGATGACGCTGGGGAACAGCGTCATGAGTACGGCGGTGGGGCCGTTCCACCAGGGTTCCTGCACGATGTCCAGGAAGCGGTCGTCGTTCAGCGACATCTGCTCCTTGAAGCTGGACACGCCGCTGGTGACGGTGCTTTTGCCGCCCTGGCCGCGCGTGGAGATCATGGCGGCGTGGCGGAAGTGTCGGTCCATCTTCAGTTCGGACCGGTTGTCCGCGCGCCATAACCCGAAGGTGACGAACCAGGTGTGCAGGAGGCCCGGGTGATAGGGGTCCTTGATGTTCTCCTGCATCAGCTTCCAGTTGCCCGGAATGCGCTGGCGGCTGTAGCCGTGGATCACCAGTTCGCGGCCGTCGAAGACGCGGTCGAAGTAATGCGCGATGTCGGGCCCCAGGTAGTCTGCCAGCGGCTCGACGTCATGGTCAAAGGACGCGAAGACCACGCCGTTGCGGCAGGCGACCGCCAGCTTCGTCAGGCCATGTTCCTCGGGCTTGAAGTCGGGCGGCATGCCGCCGTTGATCTTGCCGTCCTGCTTGACGCCGCGGCGGAAGGGCACGCCGATCAGGTTGCCCTGCAGGTCGTAGTTCCACTGGTGGTACGGACAGACGAACTCGGTGCGGTTGCCGGCGCGTTCGCGGCAGAATTGCACGCCGCGATGGGCGCAGACGTTTTCCACGACGCGCACTTCACCATCGTTGTCGCGCAGCAGGATGACGGACCGCTCGCCCACGACCGTGCGCTTGAAGTCGCCGGGATTCGGGATTTCGGCCGTGAGGCCCACGTAACTCCAATGACCGCGGTAGAAGAAGCGCTCCAGTTCCCGCTGGTGCAGCGCGGCGTCGGTGTAAACGCCGAACGGAATGCGATGGGAACCGTCGCCTTGCCAGGGCGGGACGAATTGGATGGGGTGTTCGGGGGCGTTCATGGACGGCCCCTGCTACAGGACGAGGCGATGCAATGCGTGCGGACGCGCATGATTTGTCTCCATTTTCAGCTGGCCGCGTGGCGGCCGGGCAGCGCCTAGCGCGGCATTGGCGCAGGCGGTTTTTTTCGCATCTTCGGGCAGGGCACGAAATTAATAAATAGAATTTGGCTTATTACATAAATCACCAGAATCAATATTGGTGGAGACAGCCGCATGAACCTGAAAGACGTGGATCTGAATCTGCTCGTCGTCTTCAATGAATTGCACAAGCATGGCCGGGTGTCGGCGGCGGCGGAAAGCCTGGGGATTTCGCAGCCGGGCGTCAGCAATGCGCTGAGCCGGCTGCGCAAGCTGCTGGGCGACGAATTGTTCCTGCGGACCTCACGCGGCATGGTGCCGACGCCGTATGCCGAGAGCCTGGCCCAGCCGATTGCCGATGCGCTTGCCGCGCTGCAAGGCACGCTGAACGCGCGCGTGGCGTTCGATCCGGCGCGCAGCGAGCGCGCGTTTGTGATCGGGGTGAACGACGTGGGCGAGACCTACTTCCTGCCGCGCCTGATGCGGGCGCTGGATCAGGTCGCGCCGGGCGTGACCATCCGCACGGTGCGCACGACGTCGATCGACGTGCGTGACGAGATGGAACGGGGCCGAATGGATCTGGCCATGGGCTTTCTGCCCGGATTGAAAGGCGGGTTCTTTCAGCGCCGGCTGTTTCGCCAGCCCTATGTGTGCATCTTCCGGCAGGACCATCCGCTGGCGCGTTCGGGCGTGTCGGCCAGGCAGTTTCGCGCGGCCGAACACGTGGCGATCGTGTCCGAAGGCACCGGCCACGGCGTGGTGGACGAGGTGATCGCGCGCGCGGGCATCCGCCGCCGGCTGCGGCTGACGGTGCCGCACTTCATGGCGGTGGGGCCGGTGCTGCAGGCCACCGACATGATCGCGGTGGTGCCGCAGCGCTTTGCCGACTGCGCGTGCGGCCCCTTTGGCCTGGCCGCCGCGCCCTGTCCGGTGAAGATTCCAGAGTCCGTCATCAACGTGTTCTGGCACGCCCGCAACCACCGCGAAGCCGCCAACCAGTGGCTCCGGCAGGTGGTGGTGGACGTGTTCGCGGACTGAGTCCGCGCCTTCAGAACTGCATCTGCGCAGACAGCGCGACGCTGCGCGGACTGCCGAGGTAATAGCTGTTCAGCCAATAGTCGCGGCCGGTGACGTTGTTCACGTTCAGGCGCAGCGTCAGCGGCCGGCCCGAGACCTGGGCCGCATAGCGCAGGCCGACGTCGAACGTGGTGTAGGACGGCAGGCGGCTGACGTTGGTGGCAGAGGACCACTGCTTGCCGACGTGGTAGACGCCGCCCGTGACGCTGAGGCCGGGCGCGAAGGGCAGGGCGTATTCGGAGTAGAGCTTGGCCATGAACTTCGGCACGTTCAAGGGATCCTTGCCATCGTTGGCGCCGCCTTCGACGCGGGCATGCAGCCACGTGGCGCCCCCCACGACCGTCCATGCCGGCGTCACCTTCCCGATGGCCGACACCTCCGCGCCGCGGTGGCGCTGCACGCCGTCCTGGCCGTAGACATTGGAATCGTTGGTGTATTCGTAGGCCTTTTCGATATCGAACAGCGCGCCGCTCACCAGCACGCCGCCGACCTCGGCCTTCAGGCCCAATTCCTTCTGCTTGCTGCGCATGGGCGCCATGACCTGCAGCGCATTCGCGGCGTCTTCGGGCGCCACGCCGCCTTGTTCCAGACCTTCGATGTAGGTCGCATAGGCCGTCATCCACGGCACGGGCGTGAAGATCAGCGACGCGTTGGGCGAGTTCCTGCCGCGGTCATAGTCGGGCTGGCTGAGGCTGCCGTCGGCGTTGCGGTCGGTGGTCTGGATGGTGCTGCGGTTGATGCCGACCAGCGCGGACCATTGATCGTTGAAGCGCACCAGGTCGCCGATCATGAAGTTGTCGTTGCGGATGCGGCTGGAGAAGTACATCGACTTGGCCGGCGTCGTGGCCCAGTCCGGTTCCGGCACGTGCGTGGGCGAATCCAGGCTGTACGGGCCCTGGTAGCCGGTGCTGGGGAACCACGTGTTCTGCCATTGCCGGTCGGTGTAGCCGTAGTACCCCATGGTGATCTTGTGATCAACCGGGCCCGTGGCGAACGAGATGTCGGCCAGCGCCTGCCATGCCTCGGATTCCGTGCGCGTGGGCCCGACCTTCTGGCGTAGCTGGAAGTATTCGCCCGCGGACCGAACCGAATTCATCGTGTGGTACTGCACCGGCCGGTCCTGGTATTCGCGCAGGTGGGCCACGCGCAGCGTCAGGTGGTCGCTGGCTTCATACGTGGCCCGGGCCATCCACTTGCGCGTTTCGGTTTCATCGCGGATCCAGGGCTGGCTCCAGTTCTTCTTCGTGTCCAGTGTGGGGCGGGATACGCCGTCGCGGAAGAACCAGTAGGAGTTGGGCGCGTCCATCTTGTAGTCGCCGTAGGAGGCGCCCAGCTCCAGCTTGAAGCGGTCGGTGATGTTGAAGTCGAGCGCGGCGCTGGCCAGGCTGCGGTCGATCTTCTGGTCGTCGACGGCGGTGTCGCCGTCCTGGCGCACCAGGTTGACGCGGTAGCCGACCTTGCCATTGCTGTCGACCGGACCGCCGAAGTCGCCGTGCACGTAATACTGGCCGCCGCCGTAGTTGCCGACCGTGACGCTGTTCAGACGCTCATGCGTGGGGCGCTTGTAGACGTAGTTCACCATCCCGCCGGGCGAGGCCGCGCCGAACAGGAAGCCCGACAGCCCGCTCAGGATCTCGACCCGTTCCTTGTCTTCGATGGATGCCGCAAAGCCGAAGGAGCGGCGCAGGCCTTCTTCGGCGCGGTCGTAGCTGTTGAACCCGCGAATCTTCACCATGGGCGCCCAGCCGCTGATCTGGGGCGTCTGCGTCATGGCGGACGGGCTGATCTTGTAGACGTCGTCGGGCGACTGGGCCTGCACGTTCTGCAGCAGTTCACGGGGCACGACGTTGATGGCGAAGGGCGCGCGCTGCAGATCCATGCCGCCCAGGGCGCCGACCGACTGCACGAGCGAGGCGCGGTAGCCGTCGCTGGCCAAGCCGTCCTGCTGCAGGGCGGCGTTGGTGGAGCCGGTCACCGTGACGCCGGGCAGCGTCACCACCCCCGGCGCCGCTGGGCTGGGGCGCAGGGTGTACTCGCCGCCGCCCCTGTGGACCGCCTCAAGGCCGGTGCCGGCCAGCAGGGCGCCGAAGCCGCTCGCCACGGAATGACGGCCGCGCAGGCCGGGGCTGTCGCGGCCGGCGGTCATGGCGGCGTCGACGGACACCTGGATGCCGGCCTGCGCCGCGAACTGGGTGACGACGCGGCTCAACGCGCCGGGCGCGATGTCGAAGTCGCGGCTGGCTGAGGCGGCCGGCGCGGGCTGCGCGTGCACGGGCGAGGTCGTGGAGACAGCAATGCCCAGGAGGGCCGCGGAAATCGCCAGCGACAGCGCGGTGCGGCGGGTAAGGGACGAGGAGTGCATGGAAAGCCTTTCGTGGGGGAAAGAAGAGGGTCTTCACCCCGTATGCCAAACGCGGCATCCGAAAAGGGAACCTCGGTCCTGAATTTTTTTGCGCCGTGTGGTCTCAGCGCGGCACCACCGTCACCCACCACGGCATGGGTGCCTGGATGCGCACGGGCAGCGTGGCGGCCAGCGCGCTCAGCACCCGGTCCGTGTCCGGCAGCGCATAGGCGCCCACGATGCGCAGGTCGGCCACCTCCGGCGCACAGGCCAGATAGCCGCGCCGGTGGCGGGACAGTTCGGCGATGAAGTCCGCCAGACGCATGTTCTCGGCGATCAGCAGGCCGCGCGACCAGGATTCGCGCGCGGGTTCGGCGGGCTCGGGCGGCGCGGCGGCCGCCCGGGTGACGCAGGATTGCTGGCCGGCGAGCACGATCAGGGGGGGCGCGCCGGCGGCTTTGGGGCGCACTTCCACGGCACCCTCGAAGACGGCGACCCGGCTGGCGTCGTCGTCCTGGTAGACCGCGTAGCGCGTGCCGATCGCGCGCAGCCGCGCCTCGGCGGTGTCCACGACGAAGGGCCGCGCGGGGGACTGCGTGTCCGGCGCGGTGCTGACCAGGATCTCTCCGGCCACCAGCACCACGCGGCGCAACTGCGGGCCGTAGTCCACGTCGACCGCGCTGCCGGTGTTGAGCCAGAGGGTGCCGCCGTCGGCCAACTGGATCTGGCGGCGCTCGCCCACGCTGGTGTGATGGGCCGCCGTCCACGCGCGCCACGGGGTGCTTTGGGTGGCGGCCCACGCGCCCAGCCCGGTGCCGCAGAGCAGCGTCAGCATCTTCAGGGCGCTGCGGCGCTGCGTGCGTTTGGCCGCCGCGGCGTCCAGCATGCGGTGCGCGGTGGGCTTGTCCACGCCCGGCAGGTCGTCGAACTTGCCGCTGATCGCCTCCACGCGCCGCCAGGCAATCTGGTGCGAAGGATCGGCGTCGTGCCATTGGCGCCAGCGCTGGCGCTCGCCGGACGGCACTGCGGGGGCGCGCAGCACGGCAAACCACTCGGCGGCCTCTTGCAGCACCTTGAAGCTGGGCGCGCTGGCGGCGGGCGTCATGGCGCGGCGGCCGCCATGCTGGACGTCAGGCAGTGCAGCATCGCCTGCGCCATGTACTTCTTGACCATGCGTTCGGACACTGCCAGGCGCGCGGCGATCTCGACGTAGCCCAGGCCTTCCAGGTGCGCCAGCAGAAAGGCCGTGCGGGCCTTGGGGTTGAGCTGGTTCAGCAATGCGTCCAGTTCGGACAGCGCATCCATCAGCAGGGCGCGGTCCTCAGGCGACGGATGCAGGGTGTCGGCGACGGTGGCCAGCGTGTCGCGGTAGGCGCGTTCCAGATCCTGCCGCCGCCAATGGTTGATGACCAGGCCGCGGGCAATGGTGGTCAGGAACGCGCGCGGTTCGCGGATGGGTTCCTGGTTGCGGAACAGGCGCACGAACGTGTCGTGCGCGATGTCGGCGGCGTCGAAGGTGTTGCCCAGGCGGCGCCGTAACCATTCCTGCAGCCAGCCGTGGTGGTCGCAATACAGGGATTCGATGCAGGCGGGCGCCCCGGGGCGGGTGGAAGACACGATGAAGCCGCTGACATGATGCCAATAAGAATCAGTCGCAATTATTCTTCAGCGGCGCGGCTTTTGCAATGCGCGTTCGCCCCGAGCGGCTGTCAGGTGTCGCGGAACGTCACGGTGAACCACCCGCGCAGCGCGTTCGACAATCGGATCTCGTCGGCGGCATGCAGGTCGGCCAGCGTCAGGACGCGTTCCTTCGTCTTGCCGTCGTTGAGCAGTTGCGCGCGCTGCACGCCGGGCAGGCAGCCGCTGTCCACGGGCGGGGTGTACCAGACGTCGCCCATGCGCAGATAGACGTTGCTGCGGCTGCCCTCACAGAGTTCGCCGCGCTCGTTCAGATACAGCAGATCGAAGATGTGCGGGTGCGAGGGCAGCCATTCGATCGTCTTGGTGTACCAGGGGCGGTGCGTGGTCTTGTAGCGCAGCAGCGGTTCGGAAGAGCGCAGCGCCTCTGGCGCCAGCATGACTTCCTGGTGCGCGGGCAGGGACGGCAGGACGGCGGTCTGGATGTGGCGGCTGCCGTCGCGGGCAACCAGGAGGCGCAGGCGGTGCGGGCCGGCAGAGCCCAGCGACATGACGGCGACGAGGATGTCGCCTTCGACGTCGCGGCCGCCCCAGACATAGCCCAGCGCCTTGCACGACGCTTCCAGGCGGTGGAGGTGGCGCGCCAGCAGGGGCACGTTGCCGGAGGCTTCAACCAGGATGGTCTCGATCAATTCGGGCTGCATGGGACTCTCCTGGAATAAGGCGGGGGCCGCCTAGGTGCGCGGCCTGGGCGGGGCCGCCTAGGTGGGGCCGCCCAGGCCGCGCCGCGCTCTATGCTACTACCGGCCGTAAGGTTTGCGCCGTCAGGCGCGCAGGATGCGGGCCTTCCAGTGGCATTCCTGCCATTCGCCTGCGGGGTCCGAATCGTAAACGATGCCGCCGCCGACGCTGTAGACGCCGTGGCCGTGCGGGTCCAGGACGAGGGTTCGGATCGCGACATTCAACGAAAAGTCGCCATCCGGGGCCAGCCAGCCGATGCTGCCGCAATACAGGCCGCGCGGGGCGGTTTCCATTTGGCGGATGCGGCGCATGGCTGCGACTTTCGGTGCGCCGGTGATCGATCCGCAGGGAAAGAGCGCGTGCAGCACGTCCGACAGCGTGGCGTGTGGCGCCGTGGCCGACACGGTGGACGTCATCGTCCAGACCGTGGGATAGCGTTCCAGCGAGAACAGCGCGTCCACCTTGACCGAACCGGGCTCGGCCAGCCGCCCGAGGTCGTTGCGCAGCAGGTCCACGATCATCAGGTTTTCGGCGCGGTTCTTGTCGCTGGCCAGCAGCTCCTGGCCCAGGCGTTCGTCCTCGGCCGGATCGGCATGGCGCGGCGCGGTGCCTTTCATGGGCCGGGTCGTCAGCCTGGCTCCGTCGCGCCGCACGAACAGCTCGGGCGAAAACGACAGCACCGTGCGCTCGCCGTCCTGGATGTAGGCGGCGTGGGCGACCGGGTTGCGCGCCGCGATGCGGCGGTACAGCGTGGCCGGATCGCCCTGGAAGCCGACGTCGAGCGGCTGCGTGAAATTGACCTGATACAGCTCGCCGTCCCGGATCAGGCCGCGTATGGCGTCGATCTGGCGCACATAGGCGGGCTCGGTCATGCGCGGCGCGGGCAGGCTGATGGACGCGGCGGGGGCATCGGCGGCCGGCGCATCCCACGGCGCTTCGTCGATCTTGTGGTCAAACACCAGCGCGGTCAGGCGGGGACGCCCGTCGTCGCGCGGCGGCGTCCACGGGCCGGCCGGCGCGGGCCGGGTGGCTTCGGGCAGCAGCCACTCACCCAGCTCGTAATCCAGCAGCAGGGCAATCCAGCGGCCGTCGCGCCGCGCGGCCTCGATGGCTTCCAGCGCCGGGCCTACCTCGGCGGCGGCGCGTGCCTCGATGCGGGCGCGGAACCCGCTGAGGCGCAGCGCGCGTCCGGCAAGCCGGTCTTCAAAACGGCAATCCATGGTGCGTTACGGCTGTTGTTGCGCAAGGAACTCCGTCAGGACCCGGCCAGTGTGGGAATGATCGGCCAGCGTCATCACGTGCTCGGGCGACCCTTCGCCCACCAGTTGCCCGCCGCCCGTGCCGCCTTCGGGGCCCAGGTCCAGCAGCCAGTCGGCTTCGGCGATGACGTCCAGGTTGTGCTCGATCACCACCACCGTGTTGCCCGCTTCGACCAGCCGGTGCAGCACATGGATCAGCTTTTCGACGTCGGCCATCGACAGGCCCACCGTCGGCTCGTCCAGCACGTACAGCGTGTGCGGGATGCGCGAGGCGCGGCCGGTCTTGATCAGGCCGTCGGTCAGACGCGCCTTGGACAGCTCGGTCACCAGCTTGATGCGCTGCGCCTCGCCGCCCGACAGCGTCGGCGACGGCTGGCCCAGCGTCAGATAACCCAGCCCCACGTCCTGCATCAGTTGAAGCGGACGATGGATCTTGGGATGGGCGGCAAAGTAGCCGATGGCGTCGTCCACTTCCATGGACAGCAGCTCGCCGGCGTTCTTGCCGCGCATCTGCACGCTGAGCGTGTCGTTGTTGAAGCGCGCGCCGTTGCAGGCGTCGCACGGCACCTTCACGTCGGGCAGGAAGTTCATTTCGATGGTGCGCATGCCCTGGCCTTCGCAGATCGGGCAGCGGCCATCGCCGGTATTGAACGAGAAGCGCGCCGCCGTCCAGCCGCGCATGCGGGCCTCGCGGGTGTCGGCGAACTGCTTGCGCACATCGTCCCAGAAGCCCACGTAGGTCGCCGGGCACGAGCGCGGCGTCTTGCCGATGGGCGTCTGGTCGACTTCCAGCACGCGGTCGATGGCTTCCCAGCCCGTGATGCTTTCGCAGCCCGCCCAGCCCGGCGCCTTGCCTTGCGAGACGGCCTGCGTCAGGTTGTCCAGCAGCACTTCGCGCGCGAGCGTGGACTTGCCGGAACCGGACACCCCGGTCACCACGCTCAGGCGGCCCACCGGGATGCGCGCGTCAACGCTGCGCAGATTGTGCAGGCGCGCGCCGCGGATCTCGATCATGGGCGTGTCGGCCTCGACCGGACGGCGGCCTTGCAGCGGATGCGCAAGCGGCGTCTTCAGGTAGCGGCCGGTCACGGATTCGGGCGCGTCGATCACGTCCTGCACGGTGCCTTGCGCCACCACGCGGCCGCCCCGGATGCCCGCGCCCGGCCCGATGTCGATGACGTGCGAGGCGCGGCGGATGGTGTCGTCGTCGTGCTCGACCACCACCAACGTGTTGCCGTTGCCTTCCAGCCGCGCCAGCGCGTCCAGCAGGATGCGGTTGTCGCGCGGATGCAAGCCGATGGTGGGTTCGTCCAGCACGTAGCAGACGCCCTGCAGGTTGGAGCCCAACTGCGCGGCCAGCCGGATGCGCTGCGCCTCGCCGCCCGACAGCGTGGGCGCGGCGCGGTCCAGCGCCAGGTAGTTCAGGCCCACTTCCTGCATGAAGTTCAGGCGGCCGCGGATCTCGGCCAGGATGTCGCGGGCGATCTCGCCTTCGCGGCCGCGCGCCACCAGTCCGGTAAAGAAGGTGTGCGCGTCCGACACCGGAAGCGACGCCAGTTCGGCAATCGACTTGTCGCGCCAGCGCACGGCGCGCGCCACGCGGTTCAGCCGCTGGCCGTCGCACTGCGTGCAGGTCTTGGCCTCGCCTTCGTACCACGCGTTCCAGGCGGTTTCTTCGCCGGTCTGCTCTTCGTCAAAGCCCTGCAATTGCAGGCCCGTGCCGTAGCAGCCCGTGCACCAGCCGTGCTTGGAGTTGTACGAGAACAGGCGCGGATCGGGTTCGGGGAAGCTGGTGCCGCAGGACGGGCACGCGCGCTTGACCGAGAAATGCTGCTGCTGCAATTCGCTGTTCAGCGCCTCGTGCAGCTTGTTGACCGGCCAGACGACCGACATCACGCCCTGGCCGTTTTCCAGCGCACTCTTGACGGCGGCGCGCAGGTCGGCCTCGTTGGCCGGGTCGACCACCACGTCCGCCACCGGCAGTTCGATGGTGTGTTCCTTGTAGCGGTCCAGGCGCGGCCACGGCGCCACGGGAATGAATTCGCCGTCCACGCGCAGATGGGAATGGCCCTTGGAGCCGGCCCACTTGGCCAGGTCCGTGTAATAGCCCTTGCGCGCGGTGACCAGCGGCGCCAGCAGACCGATGTGCTCGCCCTTGTGCTCGCGCAACAGGCGCGCCACGATCTGGTCCGTGTTCTGCGGTTCGACCGCGACGTTGCAGTCCGGGCAGTATTGCGTGCCCAGCTTCACGTACAGCAGCCGCAGGAAATGGTGGATTTCCGTCATCGTGGCCACGGTGGACTTGCGGCCGCCGCGGCTGGTGCGCTGTTCGATTGCCACGGTGGGCGGGATGCCGAAGATGGCGTCCACGTCCGGCTTGCCGGCCGGCTGCACGATGGCGCGCGCATAGGCGTTCAGCGACTCCAGATAGCGGCGCTGGCCCTCGTTGAACAGGATGTCGAAGGCCAGCGTGGACTTGCCCGAGCCCGACACGCCCGTGATGACGGTGAACTTGTCGTGCGGGATCTCGACACTGATGTTCTTCAGGTTGTGTTCGCGCGCGTTGCGGATTTCGATGGCCATGCTGCCCTGGCGGCGTTCGCGCACCAAGGATTGCAGCGGCGTGCCCACGCCCGCGCCGTACTCGGCCTGCGGTTCGGCGATGCGCGCGGTCAGGCCGGCCTGCTCGGCCTCCTGCGCGTCCGCGTCGCTGCTGACCACCACGTCGGCCACACCGCCCGCCACGACGTCGGCCGGCAGGATGCTGACTTCGTAGTCGCGCAGCGCGGCGCCCGTGTGCGATTTGGGGTTGTCCATCAGGTCCTGCGGCGTGCCCGTGCCGAGGACCAGGCCGCCGGCGTCGCCGCCTTCCGGACCCAGGTCGATCAGCCAGTCCGCCGCGCGGATGACGTCCAGGTTGTGTTCGATGACGAGCAGCGTGTGGCCGGCGGCCAGCAGCTTGCGGAACGCCCGCATCAGGCGCGCGACGTCGTCAAAGTGCAGGCCGGTGGTGGGTTCGTCGAATAGGAACAGGCTGCCCTTCTTTGCGACCTTGGCGGTGGAGATGCCACTGCGCGCGGCCTCGGCCAGGTGGCCGGCCAGCTTCAGTCGCTGCGCCTCGCCGCCCGACAGGGTCGGCACGGGTTGCCCCAGCCGCACGTATTCCAGGCCCACGTCGGCCAGCGGCGCAAGACCGGTCTGCACGTCGCGCAGGCCCTTGAAGAAGTCCAGCGCCTCGCTGACCGTCATTTCCAGCACCTCGTCGATCGAGGCGCTCTTGCCCAGGTGCTCGACGCGCACTTCCAGGACTTCGGGGCGGAAGCGCTTGCCGTCGCAATCGGGGCAGCGCAGGTACACGTCGGACAGGAACTGCATTTCGACGTGTTCGAAGCCGGTGCCGCCGCAGGTCGGGCAGCGGCCGTCGCCGCCGTTGAAGCTGAACGTGCCGGCCGTGTAGGCGCGTTCGCGCGCCAGCGGGGCCTGGGCAAACAGCTTGCGGATGGCGTCGAACGCGCCCACGTAGCTGGCCGGATTGGAGCGCGCGGTTTTGCCGATGGGGGTCTGGTCCACCATGACGACGTCGGCGATCTGCTCGGCGCCGAGCAGACGGTCGAAGGCGCCCGGCGCTTCCGACGGCTTGCCCTTCTGCTTGAGCAGCGCGGGGTACAGCACGTCCTGCACGAGTGTGGATTTGCCGGAACCGGACACGCCGGTCACGCAGACCAGGCGGCCCAGTGGCAGCTCGACCGAGACGTTCTTCAGGTTGTGCGCGTTGACGCCTTCAAGCAGCAGGCGCGGCGTGTTGGCCGCCACCGGCATCGGGCGCGGCGCTTCCACGCGCAGGCGGCCGCCGAGATAGTCGCCCGTCAGCGAGGGGGCGGCGCGCAGTTGCACCGGCGTGCCGTCGAAGACGATGCGGCCGCCCCGTTCGCCGGGACCGGGGCCGATGTCGATGATGCGGTCCGCGGCCACCATGACCTGCGGATCATGTTCCACGACCACCAGCGTATTGCCGGCGTTGCGCAGGCGGTGCATGACCTCGACGACGCGGTGCATGTCGCGCGGGTGCAGGCCGATGGAGGGCTCGTCCAGCACGAACAGCGTGTTCACCAGCGAGGTGCCCAGTGCCGTGGTCAGGTTGATCCGCTGGACCTCGCCGCCCGACAGCGTGCGGCTCTGGCGGTCCAGCGTCAGGTAGCCCAGGCCCACGTCGCACAGAAACTTCAGGCGCGCGCGCACTTCGGTCATGAGCAGGTCGGTGGCGGCGTCCAGCGCGCCCGAGAACGACAGCGTGTCGAAGAATTTACGAACGCGTTCGATCGGCAGCAGCATCACGTCATGCAGGCACAGCCCGTCCAGGCCATTGAGCTGTTCGCGGCTCCAGGTGGTGCCGACGGGCATGAAGCGCTTGTAGCGGCCGTCTTCCGGCGGCAGCACGGCATCGGCTTCGTCCTTGTTGCCCAGGCGCCAGAGCAGGGCATCGGGCTTCAGGCGCGCGCCGTTGCAGGTGGGGCAGGGCGTGTAGCTGCGGTACTTGGACAGCAGCACGCGCACGTGCATCTTGTAGGCCTTGGTTTCCAGCCAGTCGAAGAAGCGCTGCACGCCGTACCACTGATGCTTCCAGGCGTCGTTGCCGCCCTTCCAGTCGGGCGTGCCGTACAGCACCCAGCGCTTGTGCTCGTCGCTCATGTCCTTCCAGGGCACACCCAGCGGCACGCCTGCGCGCGGGGCGTACTTTTGCAGGTCGTCCTGGCATTCCTTGTAGGACGGCGTGGTCCACGGCTTGATGGCGCCTTCGAGCAGGGTCTTTTTCTCGTCGGGAATGACCAGGCCGAAGTCGATGCCGATCACACGGCCGAAGCCGCGGCAGGCTTCGCAGGCGCCCAGCGGGGAATTGAACGAGAAGCTGCTGGGCAGGGGGTCGGTGTATTCGATGTCGCAATCGGCGCAGTGCAGCCGGTCGCTGTACTTCCAGATGTGCGCGTTGCCGCCGTCGGCGTCCACGGCATAGACGGCGATGTGGCCGGCGCCCATGCGCAGCGCGGTGTCCAGCGCTTCCATGATGCGTTCGCGCTCGGTGCCGGCGAAGCGGAAGCGATCCTGGATGACATGCAGGATGCGGCGTTCCTCGGTGGCGGCCTTGGCGGTCTTCGTGGCCTTGGCCTTCTTGGCGCCCTTGGCGGGGGCGGCGGCGCGGGGCACGGCGGTTTCCTCGGCGTGCACGCGGGTGTAGCCCTGCTGCTCAAGGAAGCCGCGGACTTCGTCTTCGGTGAAGTTGGCCGGCACGGCGATCGGGAACGTCACGACCAGGCGCGGGTCGCCCGCGGTGGCGGCGCGCTCGGCCAGCGAGTGATAGACGGATTCCGGCGTGTCGCGGCGCACCAGCTTGCCGCAGCCGCGGCAATACAGCTTGGCGCCGCGCGCGAACAGCAGTTTCAGGTGATCGTTCAGTTCGGTCATCGTGCCGACCGTGCTGCGCGAGCTGCGCACCGGGTTGGTCTGGTCGATGGCGATGGCCGGCAGGATGCCTTCGATGCGGTCCACCTGCGGCTTGTCCATGCGGTCCAGGAACTGGCGCGCATAGGGCGAGAAGGTTTCCACGTAGCGCCGCTGTCCCTCGGCGTACAGCGTGTCGAAGGCCAGCGAACTTTTGCCGGACCCCGAAACACCGGTGACGACGACCAGTTCGCCCGTGGCGATGGTCAGATCCAGGTTTTTGAGATTGTTCTGGCGGGCGCCAACGATGCGGATATGGGAGCTCATGGACGGTATCGTAGCCTGACGTAGGGAGCATGCCGGCGCGGTGAGCCATCGCTGGTTCCGGGCGCGTCGATATGGAATAATTGACTATATTGTGAGGCGCATGTCCATAATATGGACAACCGGCGTCTCGGCAGCTGTACAAATAAACAGTATCGCAGATTCGTCTGAAAATCGCGCTGGCCGCGCGGCGCATCTGCTTGGGCCGTGGGCATTTATTTGGGGACGTGAGTGCAGGAATCCAAGGTCGCGGGCGCGGCGGCGTTCGGAAAATTCATGGCGGTGCTTCAGGCCGTGGCCGACGCGCCGCAGCCGCCGACGGCCGCCGTGCTCGCCCGTGACTGCGGTTATCCCCGTCCCACCGTCTACCGCATCCTGGCCGCGCTGGCCGAACAGGGCATGGTCATGGAATCGGGCGGCGCGTATCGCCTGGGGCCGCGCCTGATGTCGCTGGCCAGCAAGGCGTGGTCCCAGTTCGATCTGCGCGCCGCGCTGGCGCCCGAACTGCAGGCGCTGCGCGACCAGACCGGCGAAACCGTCCACCTGGCCGTGCCCGCCGGCCAAGAAATGATCTACATCGACAAACTCGAAAGCCCCGGCCCCGTGCGGATGGTGTCGCGCGTGGGGGCGTCCGTCGCGCTGCATTCCAGCGCCGTCGGCAAGGCCTATCTGGCCGCGTTGGACGAACCGGCGCGCGAGCGCCTGCTGCACGCGTTGCCCATGCCGGCCCGGCTGCCCGCCACGTTGACCAGCCTGCCCGCGCTGCGCGAGGCGCTGGGCGTGGCGGCCCAGCAGGGATACGCTGTCGACAACGAGGAAAACGAACCCGGCATCGTCTGCTACGGCGTCGCGCTGTGCGACGGGGCAGGGCGTCCCGTCGCGGGCGTCAGCGTCAGCACTTTGCTGTTCCGCCGCCGCGGCGATCCGCAGTCCGCCTATATCGACCCCTTGCTGCGGCTGCGCGACGCCGCCGCAGCCAAACTCGCCGTCCTGCCGGTATCGTCCGGCGGCGCCTGACCGTCAGCCCCAGAGGAAATCCATGACCGCAACCGCTGCTCCCACCGCCTCCAAGCTTGCCGCCCTGCTGGCCGCCCGCGTCGTGCCCGTGCTGCGCTACACCGACGCGGCTGCCGCGGCCTATGCCGCGGAAGTCGCGGTGTCGGCCGGCTGCACCACCCTCGAACTGACCTGGACCATCCCGAACGTCACCGACCTCGTGCGCGCGCTGCGCGACAAGCACGGCGCCAGCCTGCTCCTGGGCGTGGGCACTGTGCTGGACGAGTCGCAGGCGCGCGAGGCGCTGGTGGCGGGCGCGGACTTCCTGGTGTCGCCCGCGCTGGCCCACGATATCGTGGACATGGCCCACGCCGCCGACGCGCTGTGCATGCTGGGCGCGTTCACCCCGACCGAGGTCCTGGCCGCGCGCCGCGCCGGCGTGGACGTGGTGAAGGTGTTCCCGGCAGACACCGGCGGCCCAAAGCATCTGGCCGCGCTGAAGTCGGTGTACCCGGACACGATCTTCTGCCCGACGGGCGGCATCACGCAGGAAAACATGGGCACTTACTTCGCGGCGGGCGCCGGCCTGGTCGGCATCGGCAGCAATCTCTACGACAAGGCCGCCTTTGCGTCGCGCGACACCGCCGCGCTGGTGGCGCAGATCACCCGGACCCGCGAGGCCGCACATGGCTGATTTCGACATCGTTGCGCTGGGCGAGCCGCTGGTAGAGCTGAACCAGACGCACGAAGGCCAGCGGCAATACCTGCAGGGATTCGGCGGCGACACTTCCAACGCGGTGATCGCGGCGGCCCGCCAGGGCGCGCGCTGCGCGTATCTGACCCGGGTCGGCAACGACGCCTTCGGCAAGCAGTTCCTGGACCTGTGGCAGGCCGAGGGCGTCGACACGTCCGGCGTAGAGGCCGACGACGATGCGCACACCGGCCTGTATTTCGTGCAGCATGGACCGGACGGCCACGCCTTCAGCTATCTGCGGCGCGGGTCGGCCGCCAGCCTGATGACGCCCGCCAGCCTGGACGCGGGCCTCATCGAACGCGCGCGTTTCCTGCACGTGTCGGGCATCAGCATGGCGATCAGCACCACCGCCTGCGACACGGTCTTCGCCGCCATCGAGCGCGCGCATGCCGCCGGCACGCAGGTCAGCCTGGACTCCAACCTGCGGCTGCGCCTGTGGCCCGTGGACCGCGCCCGCGCCATCCTGCGCGAGGCCATGCGCGCGGCGGACGTGTTTCTGCCCAGCATGGACGACATGCAGCACCTGACCGGCAACGACGATCCCGAGCGCACGCTGGACTGGATCCGCGATGGGGGCGCGTCGGGCGTGGTCGTGCTGAAGCTGGGCAAGGACGGCTCCATCATCGACGACGGCCGCAGCCGCACGGCGATGCCGGCGTTGCGCGTGCAGGCCGTGGATGCGACCGGCGCGGGCGACTGCTTTGCCGGCAGCCTGCTGGCTCGCCGTTGCCAGGGCGATTCCTGGGAAGACGCCGTGCGTTATGCCAACGCGGCGGCGGCGTTGTCCACGCTGGGCTACGGCGCGGTCGATCCGTTGCCGCGGGCGGAACAGGTGTGGGAACGGTTGAAAGAGCCCTCCGCCTGACCCCCAAAACCAGCCCATTGGCGTCCGATTCGGATTTCAGGCTAAAATGCCAAGTTATCCGAATTTTTTCCGCCAGTCCGGTTTCCGGTTGTGCGGGCCACTTTCCGCAAATTCAACAGGAGAAATCAACATGGCTGAACGCAAACGCGTGCGTCGTAACACCCTGGAACGTCGTTGCCTGGGCAAGGCTTTCAAGCGCTTGTTCGTCAAGTCGCCCAAGGGTGTGTTCAAGATGCTGGAAAAGATCAAGCGCGTCTAAATGACGTGTGCGGCCGGCAGGGTCTTCGGACACGCCTGGCCTGATCGATAAAAAACCGCAAGGCGCGAGCCCTGCGGTTTTTTTTCGTCAGCGTCAGGCCGGCGGGGGACCGAGCTTGGGCCGGATGAAATCCATGAACGCGCGGGTCTTGGCCGGCTGGATGCTGGACGGGTACACGACGTAGATCGAGATCGGATCGACCGACCAGCCCGGCAGCACGCGGCGCAGCGAGTTGCGCTGGATGATCGGTTCCAGCGCCAGGCAATGCGGCATGCGCGTGATGGCCAGGTCCAGGCCGGCCAGCGTGCCCGCGATGCTCATGTTGTTGGCGGCCAGGTGACCGTGCACGGCAACGCGTTGCGAGATCGCGCCGTTATTCAGCGTCCAGTACGAATGTTCCTCGTCGATGGTCGTGCGCAGGCACTGGTGCTGGGCGAGGTCGGCGGGCGTCTGCGGGGTGCCATGGCGTTCTATATAGCGGTCGGACGCGTACAGGTGCGTTTCCAGCGAAACCAGCTCGTGCACCACGGCGCCCTCGATGGCGCGATGCGGCGTGCCGTTGCCGTTGTCGGCGGCGGCGCCCGGATAGTCGGCTTCGCGGCCGAAGCGCAGCACGATGTCGAACGGCGTGCCCTGCGCGTCGGAGGCCGTCATCATGCTCAGGTCGAATTCGCACTCCACCTCGGGATAGCGGTCGGTGAAATCGCTGATGGTCTCCGGCAGCAGCCAGATGGCCAGGCTGTACGGCATGGAGACGCGCAGATTGCCCGACGGGCCGCCCGACAGCGACAGCAGCTGTTCGTGCGCCAGCCGCGCTTCGTCAATGAGGCCCTGGCACCGGCGCATGTAGGCTGCGCCCGCGTCGGTCAGATCCAACCGGCGCGTGTTGCGGTTGATGAGCCGCAGGCCGATCGCGCGCTCAAGTTCGTTGATCCGCCGCGACAGCGTCGACGTCGGCATATCCAGCGCGCGCGCCGCCTGGCTGAAGCTTTTGCGCTTGGCAACCTCCACGAACAAGGCGATGTCATTGAGCTGGACGGGCGAGGCTTCCATAGGCGTTCCGAATTGGGCCGCCCGAGTTTACGCCACGATGCGCCGCGGCCAGCATGCGGCGCCAGGCCCGGCATCAAAAAAATTACCGAACCGTTTGTCAGATTTGATTGCAAATTCCAAAGCCGTGGAATCGGTTCCCCGGGGCATATCCCCTACACTTCAGGCGAAATCATAAGAACCAAGACCGCAGCGGTTTCTGGAAGATCGCAAGGGGCACAGCAGGCATGACCGATACACCGATGTTTTTCACCGTTCTGACGCCGACCTACAACCGGGCAGGGACCCTGCACCGCGTCTACGAATCGCTCTGCCAGCAGACTTTCCGGGATTTTGAATGGGTGGTGGTGGACGATGGTTCCACCGACAACACGCACGAGTCCATCCTGCATTGGCAGTCGCTGGCGGATTTTCCGATCCGCTATGTCTGGCAGAACAACCAGCACAAGAAGACTGCCTTCAATCGCGGCGTGCGCGAGGCGCGCGGCCAGATGATCGTGGGCCTGGACAGCGACGACGAGATGCCGCCCGACGCGCTGGCCATTTTTCATGAGGCCTGGAATGCGATCCCGCCCGCGCGCCGCGACTCGTACTTCGCCATCACCGGGCTGTGTGCGCGGCCCGACGGCACCATCGTCGGGGACCGCTATCCGCAAGACGTTTTCGACAGCACCGCGGTCGACGTGTATTTCCGCTACCGCATCAAGGGCGAGAAATTCGGCTGCATGCGCACCGACATCCTGCGCAAATATCCGTTTCCCGAGGACGTGGCGGGCTTCGTGCCCGAGAGCCTGGTCTGGTGGGCGGTCGCGCGGGCCGGGTATCTCAGCCGCTTCATCAACCGCGTCGTGCGCACCTATCACGACACGCCGGGTGGCCTTAGCCAAGGCGCGGTGTCGGTGGCGAACAACGCCCAGGGCCTGTATCTGCTGGCCTGGGACATGCTGCAGCATCACCTGGAATTCTTCCGCTACCGTCCGCGCGAATTCATGATGGCGGCGGCGCGCTATACGCGCTTTCGCCTGCACCTGAAGCATTCGGGCGTGCCGACGGCCGTGCAGGCCTACCGGCTGACCCATCCGGTCGCGACGTTTCTCGTGGCCATCATGTACCCGCTGGGTTACGCGCTGTACCGCCGCGACCGGCGGCGCGGCGTGGCCTGACCCAGCCGGCCGTCACGGCGGCCTGCGTCAGGCAGGCGCGCCGTGCCCCAGCCCCAGATAGACCTCCACGACGCGCGGATCCTGCGCCACCTCGGCCGCCGGCCCTTCCAGCGTGATCGTGCCGGTTTCCAGCACGTACGCGTAGTCGGCCACCTGCAGCGCGGCGCGCGCGTTCTGTTCGATCAGCAGGATGGACACGCCCATCTCGCGCAGCCGCGCGACGATGCGGAACACTTCGCGCACGATGCGCGGCGCCAATCCCAGGCTGGGTTCGTCCAGCATCAGCAGGCGGGGCTTGGCCATCAGTGCGCGGCCCACGGCCAGCATCTGGCGTTCGCCTCCCGACAGCGTGCCGGCCAATTGCGCGCGGCGTTCCTGCAGGCGGGGAAACAGGTCATAGACCTCGGCCAGCGTCTGGTCCTGGTCGCGCAGGCCGCGGCGATAGCGGTCGAAGGCGCCCAGCATTAGGTTGTCCTCGACCGTCATTTCCGCGAAGAGCTCGCGCTTTTCCGGCACCAGGTTCATGCCTGCCGCGACCATCTCCTCGATCTCGGCCTGTTCCTGCGCCTTGCCACCGAAGACGATGCCACCCTGCGACGGCAGCACGCCCATGATGGCCGACAGCAGCGTGGTCTTGCCCGCGCCGTTGGGGCCGATGACGGTGACGATCTGGCCTTCGCCCACGTCCAGGCTGACGCCCGAGACGGCCTCGACCTTGTCGTAGGCCACGCGCAGGTCGCGCACTTGCAGCAGTTTCGCGCTCATTCTTCCACTCCGCCCAGATACGCTTCAAGCACCGCGGGATTCTGCTGGATCTCGGCCGGCAGGCCTTCGGCGATCTTTTCGCCGAAGTCCATGACCACCACGCGATCCACCAGGCCCATCACGAAATCCATGTCGTGTTCGACGAGCAGGATGGCCATGCCTTCGGCGCGCAGGCGCTTGAGCAGCTCGGCCAGCTCGCATTTCTCCTGATAGCGCAGGCCGGCTGCGGGTTCGTCCAGCAGCAGGATGCACGGGTCGGACGCCAGCGCGCGCGCGATCTCCAGGATGCGCTGCTGGCCAAGGGCCAGCGAGCCCGCTTCGTCGTGCAGATGCTTGCCCAGTCCCACGCGCTCGACCTGGCGCGCGGCTTCGGCCAGCAGGCGCGCCTCTTCGGCCCGGTCCAGCCGCCAGGCGGCCGGCAGCACGCCGCGATGCCCGCGCAGGTGCGCGCCGATCGCGACGTTTTCCAGCACGCTCATGCGGCCCAGCAGCCGCACGTGCTGGAACGTGCGCGACAGGCCCAGGCGCGCAATCTTGCGCGCACCCACGCCGGCAACCGGCTGGCCCAGCAGCGTGACCTGTCCCGAGGTCGGCGTGTCCACGCCCGAGATCTGGTTGAACATCGTGCTCTTGCCCGCGCCATTCGGGCCGATCAGCGCCAGCACTTCGCCCGCGCGGATCTCCAGGTTCATGGCGTTGTTGGCCACCAGGCCGCCAAACTTGCGCGTCACGTCCACGGCTTTCAGCACCACCTCGCCGCGCGGCGGCATGGTGCGCCGGGGCAGCGGGTCCGCCGTCATGTCGACATGACGCGGCTTGCGCTTGACCGGCACCCAGCGCGTCAGCACCGGCCACAGGCCGCTGCGGGCGCGGTGCAGCAGCAGCACCATGCCGAAGCCGAAGACGATCACTTCGAAGTTGCCGGTCTGTCCCAGCACCTTGGGCAAGAGGTCTTGCAGCCATTGCTTGAGCACCGTGAAGACGCCCGCGCCAACGAGCGCGCCCCACACCTGTCCGGCGCCGCCGATGACGGTCATGAACAGGTATTCGATGCCCATCTGCAGGCCGAACGGATTGGGGTTCACGAAGCGCTGCATGTGCGCGTACAGCCAGCCCGACGCGCAGGCCTGCAGCGCCGCGATGACGAAGATCACCATGCGCGAGCGCGCCGTGTCCACGCCCATGGATTCGGCCATCACGCGGCCGCCCTTGAGCGCGCGGATGGCGCGGCCTTCGCGCGAGTCCAGCAGGTTCTGCGTGGACCAGACGGCGACAAGCAGGAAAGCCCAGATCAGGTAGTAGATGTTGCCGCCCTGGTTGAGCGTCCAGCCGAACAGGCTGATGGCCGGAATGTCCGGAATGCCGGTGTGGCCGCCCAGCCCTTCGACCGAGCCGAAGACGAAATACAGCGACAGGCCCCAGGCAATGGTGCCCAGCGGCAGGAAGTGGCCGGACAGCTTCAGCGTGATCGCGCCCAGCAGGTAGGCCAGCGCCAGCGTCAGCGCCAGGCCGGCGAGCAGCGTGAGCCAGGGCGATGCGCCCAGCCAGCCTAGCCACGATGGCAGGGTGTCCGCGCGGGTGGTAAGGAGCGCCGTGGTGTAGGCGCCCACGCCCACGAAGGCGGCCTGGCCGAAACTGGTGAGCCCGCCGACGCCGGTCAGCAGCACCAGGCCCAGCGCCACCAGCGCATACAGGCCGATGTAGTTCAGCAGCGTGACGTAGAACGGCGGCAGCACCAGGGGGCCGAGCGCCAGCAGGGCCAGGAAGGCGAGGAGGATGTGGCGCGGGGTCATTCGTCTTCTTCCTCGACGTGATGGCTGTTGAGTGAACGCCAGAGCAGCACGGGGATGATCAGCGTGAACACGATGATTTCTTTGTAGGCGCTGGCCCAGAAAGACGAGAAGGCTTCGATCAAGCCGACCAGCACGGCGCCCGCCGCGGCCAGCGGATAGCTCACCAGCCCGCCGATGATGGCGCCCACAAAGCCTTTCAGGCTGACCATGAAGCCCGAATCGAAATACATGGTGGTGATCGGTGCAATGAGGATGCCGGACACGGTGCCGATCAGCGCCGCAAGGAAGAATGTGGCCTTGCCCGCGAACACGGGCGAGATGCCCATCAGGCGCGCGCCGATGCGGTTGAACGCCGCGGCGCGCAGCGCCTTGCCGTACATCGAGCGTTCAAAGAACTGGTACAGCACGACGATCAGCACCACCGACACCGCCACCACCCACAGCGCCTGGCTGTTCACGTTGACCGGACCGAGCGTCATGCTGGCGTCGCTGAACGGCGCGGTGCGCGCGCCCTCCGCGCCGAAGGCCAGCAGGCCCAGGCCGACCAGCGCCAGGTGGACCGCGATCGAGACGATCAGCAGCACCAGCGTCGAGGCCGATGCGATCGGCTGATAGAACAGGCGATAGAGCTGCGGACCCATTGGCACCAGCAACAGCAGCGTCAGCAGCGCCTGCACCGCCATCGGCAGTTGCGCGAGCGGCAGGCGGTACAGCAGCAGCGCCAGCGCCAGCGGATAGATCACCTTGGCCGCCATGCGCCAGTGGGCGCCGCGCCGGGCGGGCCGTTTGCGGCGCGCCATCAGGTCGGCGGCGGCCTCGGCCAGCGCGAACGCGAGCAGCAGCCACACCAGCAGGATGGGCTTGCCGGCCTGCATGGCGGCCATGGTGAGCGCGCCGAAGGCGACGAACTCACCCTGCGGGATGAACAGGACGCGTGTGACGGTGAAGACCAGCAGGATGGACAACGCCAAGAGCGCGTAGATGGCGCCGTTGGTGATGCCGTCCTGCCCGAGTATCAAGGCAATCTGAGCATTCATGCGAAATTCCAATAAGCTGATTTCCCCCCCGAAGCGCTGCGCGCGTTCCCCCAGGGGCATGCCTGCGGACCGGCGGAGCCGGATCCGCGGCATCCCGATGGGACGCGCGGAGTCTGCTTTCTGGCGACGCCCGCAGCGCATGTGAGCGTGGGGGGAGATCCTTTTACTTGACTAGCGTCCAGTTGCCGTCTTTGACGGTGATGAGTTCGCGGCCGCGTTCGTCAAAGCCGCTGTGGTCGGCGGCGCTCATGTTGTAGACGCCTTGCGTGCCCACCAGCTCCTTGGTTTGCTCCAGCGCGTCGCGCAGGGCGCTGCGGAACTCCTTGGTGCCGGGCTTGCCGGCTTTTTCGGCGATCGGCACGGCCTTTTCCAGCAGCAGGCCGGCGTCATAGACGTTGGCGCCGAAGGTGGCGGGCTTGGAGCCGTTGAGCTTTTCGTAGGCGGCGATGTACTCGGTGGCGACCTTCTTGGACGGGTTGCTGTCCGGCATTTCCGGCAGCACCAGCATCAGGCTGGCGGCCAACACCGTGCCTTCAACCTTCTTGCCGCCCAGCTTCAGGAAGTCGGGCAGCGCGGCGCCGTGGGTCTGGTAGAACTTGCCCTTGTAGCCCTGATCGAACAGCGTCGTCTGCGGCAGCACGCTGGCGGCGCCGGGGGCGGCGACCAGCACGGCGTCGGGCTTGGCGGCCAGGATCTTCAGCGCCTGGCCGGTGACCGAGCTGTCAAAGCGCAGGTAGCGTTCATTGGCGGCGATCTTGATGCCCTTTTCCGCGGCCAGGCCCGAGAACACCTTGTACCAATTCTCGCCATAGGGATCGTTCAGGCCGATGAAGCCGACCGTCTTGATGCCGGTCTTGGCCATGTGGTCCACCAGCGCGCGCGCGATGATGTCGTCGTTCTGCGTGGTCTTGAACACCCACTTCTTCTGGTCGTTCATCGGCAGCACCACCGCGGCGGTGCCGACCGGCGCCAGCATCGGCACGCCGGCCTCGGCGGCGAACTGGATCACGCCCATGGCGTTGGGCGAGCCCGACGGCCCGATCAGCGCGTCCACGTTCTGCTCCGAGATCAGCTTCTTGAAAGCCGTGACCGAGTTTGTGGAATCGCTGGCGTCGTCCAGCGAGATGTATTCCACGGTCAGGTCGCCGATCTTCTTGGGCAGCAGCGGCACCGTGTTCTTCTGCGGAATCCCGACCAGCGCGGTGGGGCCGGTGGACGAGGTGACCACGCCGACCTTGACTTGCGCCAAAGCGGGCAGGGCGAACAGGGCGGCGATGGCGGCGGCAGCGGCCAGGGGGAGTTTCTTCGACAGCATGGCAAAACCTCCGGGGTAGGGAGCAGAGTGGGAGTGCGGCTGGAAAGCGGAGAAAACGGGAACTGCGGGAATACTTGTTGCTTAAAATTTCTTACCTTCAAGGATCAGCACTGTAGACCCGGGGCCCGGTGCTTACCTATCCGTCAAAACCCGAAGCGCGGGGCGGTCAGATGGTGATGGAGCTGACGCTGGCGCCGCCGCAGACGAACAGCGTCTGGCCGGTCACGAAGCTGTTGGCGGGATCCGCGAAGAACATGACGGCGCGCGCCACGTCGTCCGAGCGGCCCAGGCGCTTGACCGGAATGCCCTCGGCAAGCTGGCGTTCGCGTTCGCTGCCGGCCTCGATCACTTCGTAGAACATGTCGGTCTGGATCGGGCCGGGCGCCACGACGTTGACCGTGATGCCGTACGGCGCAAGCTCCAGCGACCAGGTGCGCGCCATGCCCACCATGCCGGCCTTGGTGGCCGAGTAGGCGGTGCGCGTGGGCAGGCCCAGCGCGCCGCGCGACGACATCATCACGATGCGGCCGAACTTGCGTTCCTGCATGCCGGGCAGGGCGGCTTGAACCAGGCTGATGGCAGCGCCCAGGTGGATCTGCGTCAGGCCATGCAGCTCTTCCTGCGTGACCTGCGGCAGCAGATTCGGCCAGATCACACCGGCGTTGTGGATAACGTGGCTGATCGGAAATTGGGCGGCGGCCTCGGCGCCGGCTTGCGCGGTCGCCGTGGCGTCCAGCAGGTCGACCTGCACGTTGTGCAGGCGCGGATGCGAGAAGTCCGCGGCGCGGCGTGCCATCGAGATCACCTCGTAGCCCGCGTCCAGCATGCTGCGGCAGATTTCCGCCCCGATGCCGGCGCTGCCGCCGGTCACGATGGCCACATGGGTTTGCGTCATGGTTCCCCCTTGATTTATTGGTATGGTCCGGCCGCGATCAGGCCGTGGGCGCCAGCGCCAGTACGCGCAGCGGGCTGCCCGAGCCGCTGCGGATCTTGAGCGGCGCCGAGAAGATCACCGCGCCGGTGGCCGGCAGTTGATCCAGGTTGGTCAGGCACTGCAAGCCGTAGCGGTTGTTGCCGTGCATGTAGTAGTGGCAGGGGTAGGGCGGGTCCAGATGCTGGGCTTGTCCGGCGTCCGTGCCCACCGACTCGGTGCCGAACCCGTGCACGTCACGCTCCTTGATGAGCCAGGGCACGACCTCGGCATCGGGACCCGGCGAATGCGCGCCGTCGGCCTGCATGTTCAGGTATTCGGCGGGCTTGGCGCGCTTGGACCAGTCGGTGCGCATCAGCACCCACGACCGCGCGGGGATGCGGCCGTGCTGTTCCTCCCATTTCTTCACGAAGTCGATGGTCAGGAGAAAGTCCGGGTTGCCCGCCGCTTCCGCCGAACAGTCGATCACGCAGGCGCTGGCGATGAAGGCGTCGACGGGAATCGTGTCCACCGTGTTGTCGGGCTGGTCCTTGCCCGTGACCCAGTGCGCGGGCGCGTCGAAGTGTGTGCCAGTGTGCTCAGAACACGAGAAGTTGTTCCAGTACCAGGCCGGACCGCGCTCGTCGTAGCGGGAGATTTCCTCGATCCGGAACGGCCAGGCTTGGCCGAATTCGGGCGGCAGCACGATGGTCGGGAATTCCGGCGTCAGGGTTTCGGTCAGGTCCACCAGGCGAATGCGGCCGGACACCAGCTCGGTCATGAATTGGGCAAGAATGGGTTGACTCACGGTGCTCTCCTGTTGGTTCCTGCAGGGTGTCAGACACCCCTGCATCCTTGCTGCTGCGTAGGTGTCTGACACCCGCTGAGACGCCGCGCCAAGTTGCCGACTGTCTCTCCAGGGTGTCAGACACCGGGTTCTTCTGCGGTCACCCGCCCAAGCCCAGCTCTCTTTCCAGCCCCTTCGGGTTCTCCGCCAGCCGCGCCCGAAACTCCTGCGCGACGTCGCCCACATACACGTCTTCAATGCCGTCCTTCAGCGCCCGCACAATCGCGGCGGCGATGGCGGCCGGCGCCACGCGGGGCGGCGGCGTGCGCTGCTCCCATTCGTGGTCGACCGGGCCGGGAAACACGTTCACCACCCGCACGCCCGCGCCGCGCATCTCGGCGCGAAGGCATTGCGCCAGCGACAGCGCCGCAGCCTTTGACGCGGACCACATGCCGCGCGTCGGCAGATTCATCTGCGCATAGATGGACAGCACGTTGACCCACGCCGCCGCGCTGTTCACGCCGTCTGCCGCGCGCCCGCACAGCGCGGGGCCGAAGCTCTGCGCCAGCCGCATCAGGCCCAGCACGTTGACGTCCATCGCGTCGCGCGCGGTGTTCACGTCCTTGCGGTTCAGCAGTCCGCCCTCGCGTTCCAGATCGGCCGTGTTCACCAGGATTTCGACCTTGCCGCCGATCGAAGCGGCCACGCGTTCGACGGAGTCGGTATCGGTCACGTCCAGCGTCACAGCCTGCACGCGCGGGTCCGCCGCCAGCGCATCAAATGCGGCGTCGCGCTTCCAGGCCTGCGGATCCCCCAGAAAGATCATCGGGCTGCCCGCATCCAGCAGCGCGCGCGCCACGGCCTGGCCGACGGCCGACTTGCCATCAGTGACCAGCACGCGGCGGAATTTCGGATCGCACGAGGTCTCGCGTAGTGTCTTGTCGTCTTCCATGTTTGGCGTATTCCTTTCGGGCAGGGCGATCATCACGGCCTGGCCGCTGCGGTCCAGCTTCAGGGCCAGGCGTACGCGCTCGCGGTCGGCGCAGTCCTGGTGGACGTGCGCCACGACGGACGGTCCGGCGTCCATCCGCACCGTGCCCACGCGCCAGGGCAGGCGTTCGCGGAAATACAGGTCGTTGCTGTGATGCAGCGTAGTGCTGACCAGCAGCACGCCGTTCGGATCGGCGGGCCGCCACGGCAGGTGTTCGGACAGGCAATGGCCGCAGACTTCGCGCGGCGGGTATTGCACCGTGCCGCACTCGGCGCAGGTCTGCAGATCGAAGCGTCCTTCGGCGGCGGCAGCGGTCAGTCCCAGCGCGCTGCGGCTGCGCGAGCCCGGCGGCAGCGTGGGCTGGCGCGTGCGCGCAACCGGATTCTTGCGAGGCGGCTTGGCCAGCGGCTCGGTCATGCGTCGCTCCTTGCCAGGATGGCCGCGGCCGTGCACAGCCCGCGGTCGTAATTGATCATGCCGAAGCCGCTCACCATGCCCAGCCGGGCGCCACTGACCTGCGTGCCGCCGGCCGTGCCGGTCAACTGCCGCAAGGCCTCGACCATGCCCAGATAGCCGCCGGCCGCGCCCGCCTGGCCGACCGACAACTGGCCGCCATTGGTGTTGAACGGAAAGCTGCCGTCCACGGTAAAGGTGTTGTCGCGCACGAATTGCGGCGCGGCGCCCTTGCCGCAAAAGCCCAGGTCTTCCATCTGCATCAGGTTGATGACGGGATAGTCGTCGTAGGCCTGCAGGAAATCCATGTCGGCCGGCGCGGCGTTGGCCAGCCCGTACAGCTCGTCCACGTCCATGGTCCAGCCGCCCCGGGTCTGGATCGGGTCATCGATCCAGGCGTTGTGTCGCTCGATGGTGGACAGGATGCGCGCATACGGCAGCTTCAGCGCGCGGGCGCGGTCCTCGCTCATCACCAGAAATGCGTCCGCGCCGGCGCACGGCATGACGCAGTCGAACAGGTGGATCGGCTCGGTGATGACGCGCGCATCCAGATACTGCGCCAGCGTCAGCGGCTTTTTCATCAGCGCGTGCGGGTAGCGCAGGGCGTTGTCGCGCTGGGCCACGCAGAGCTTGCCGAAATCCTCGCGGGTGGCGCCCGTCTCGCGCATGTAGTTGGTGGTCAGCAGCGCGAAGCTGGCGTTCGGGCCGCCCGCGCCGTACGGGTAGACGGCGTCCTGCGCAAAGCGCGAGAACTGGCTGACCGTGTTGCGGAACGAGTCCACGTGATTCGTGTCGCCGGCCAGGCAGGCCACGACGTTGGCGTCACCCGCCTGCACGGCCCGCGCGGCACGGCGCAGCGCGGCCACGCCGCTCGCCCCGCCCATCGGGATGTGATCGAGCCAGCTCGGTGTCATGCCCAGGTGCTGGACCAGACCGACCGCAGTGTCGGGCGCCAGCGTGAAGCTGGATACGCACAGGCCGTCCACGTCGGTCTTGGCCAGGCCGGACTGCCGGATCAGCGCGCCCAGCGCGCGGCCCAGCCACCAGTGCGCGGCGTGCGTGGAGTAGCGTTCGTACGGAATCGTGACGGGCAGGGCCGCCACGACGCCGTCGTAGCCCAGGCGGCTCATTGGTGGGCCCCTTCGGCCGGACGCTTCTTCAGATGGCACGTGTCCACGCAGCGCGCCGTGCCCGGCAGGCCGGGTGCCAGCGCCTTCATCTCGCCGCGCTGGATCTTGTTGGTGGTGGTGAGCGGCAGGCTGTCCACGAACGCGACATAGCCGGGCGCCTTGTAATACGCCAGCTGCGACAGCGACCATTGCACGATGCTGCGCGCGGCCTCGGCCATCGCGTCCGCATCGGCAGGCGCGGCCTCGGGCACCACGCACGCCAGCACCTCGTCGCCGCGCACCGGGTCCGGCACGGCGGCCACCGCCACGGCCTTGACCAGCGGGTGCTGCATCAGCACGCTTTCCACTTCCACGGCCGAGATGTTCTCGCCGCTGCGCCGGATCACGTTCTTCTTGCGGTCCACGAAACGCAGCGCGCCGTCGGCTTCGCGGCGCACGATGTCGCCGGTGTGGAACCAGCCGCCTTCCCAGGCTTCGTCGGTGGCGGCCTCGTCCTTCAGGTAGCCGGCAAAGAAGCCATATCGCGGATCTTCCCCGGCATGGCGCACCAGCAGCTCGCCCGGTTCGCCAATGACGGCCGGTTCGCCCGCGTCGGTCACGATGCGCACCTCCACGTCGGCTTCCTCGCTGCCGAAGCTGCTGGTGCCGACGTGGCGCGGTTCCTGGTTGGCGATGATGACGGCGCCCGCGCCGGTCTCGGTCATGGCCCAGGCTTCCAACAGCGGAAAGCCGAAGCGCGCCTCGAACGGCGCATGCAGCTTGCGGTCCACGCCCGCGCCGAAGCCGAAGCGGATGGCCGGCTGCAGATCCTTCGGGGTAGGCTCGGCCTTCATCAGGATGGCGGGCATGACGCCCAGATAGTGCAGCACGGTGGCGCGCGATGCGCGCACGCTGTCCCACCATGAACGGGGGTGAAAACGGTCCAGCGGAATCAGGCAGCCGCCCGTCAGCACCATCGCCATCGCCGAATATGCCATGGCGTTCATGTGCACCAAGGGCAGCGGCGTCAGCATGCGTTCCTGTCCCGGCCGCAGGGCAGCAAGCCCGCCGATGCGCGCATACCAGCCGCCCGCGTGCAGGAAATAGCGGTTGGGCAGAATGCAGCCCTTGGGCCGGCCGGTGGTGCCGGACGTGTAGAGCAGCGCGCACTCGGTCAGTTCCGACAGCGCCGTACCTTGCAACGGTGCGGGGAACGGCGCGGCGGGCGGCGCGTCGTCCGGTCCCATCACGCGCAGCTCGCGGCCCGCGCGTTGCGCGGCGGCCAGCAGGTCCGCGTGACGTCCGGGCAGGGCGACCGCCAGCGCGATCTCGGAGTGACCGGCCAGGTATTCCAGTTCGGCGGCGCGCAGGTCCGGGTTGATCGGCACGACCGACACGCCCAGCGCGTTCAGCGCGAACCAGTGCAGGAAGAAGGCGGGCCGGTTCTCCAGCAGCAGGCCCGCGCGGTGGCCATGGCCATAGCCGGCGCTGGCATACGCGGCGCGCAGCGTGGCGATGGCATCGGCCGCCCCGGCGTAGGTCAGCTCACCCGCCGCGATGTCATACGCCTTCGCCGTTTCGGGCAGGATGCACAGGAACGGCTGGCCGCCGTGGCGGGCGGCGGTGTCGGCAAAGGCCTGGTGGACAGTGGCGGTCACGGTCCGCTCCTACATGAACAGTTGGATATTGCCGAAGGCCGCGTCGCAATTGACGAGGTCCACGCGCTTTAAGCGGATGCGCAGCGCGCCGTCCTGTTCCACCAGGTGATGCGTGGCCCAGCCGGCATACAGCGTCTGCGCGTCCTGCCGCGTCTCGACGTAATGGAAGGCGGTGCGCACCACGTGACGTCCCTCGGCGGGCGCGGCCCCCGGATGGTCATGTTCGACCGTGGGCGCTTGCAGCAAATGATGGCAGCGGCTCTTGGGCTGCTGCGAAAAGGTGCGCTGGCCCGCCAGCCGTTCCACGCGCACGCGCAGCAGCAGCTTGTCCTCGTACATCAGCGACGCATGCAGCTTCGCGTCGGTCTGGCCGTGCGCCAGCGGCATCCAGTAGTGGCCGTCCTCGGTGTACAGGTCCAGCCAGTCCTCGAAGCGCAGTTCGTCCAGCAGGCGCGCCTCGGTGTAGACAAAATCGATCAACTCGCGGTCGCTTGCGCTCATACCGACTCCGGTCCGGTCATGTAGCGGCCCCATGCGCGGTACTGGTTGCGCATCTGCCATTCGTTGGTGCCATTGGTGACGACGTTCTTCTGGTCCGCTTCGCCGGGCGCGTAGAGCCGTCCAACGTTTACCCAGTCCCGCGCACGCGAATGCAGGCCGTCCTGCGCGCGTTCGTACATTTCGAGGTCGTCGTGGCCCACCACGGACGTCGGCGCATTGATGAGCCGGTTGTACATGAGGGTGCGTTCCAGCAGCAGGTCCGGCGCGCCCACCAGGCGGAAGGTCCAGGACTCCACCAGCGTGCGGTCGGCGGCAATCGGCTTGAAGATCCGTAGCGTCTGGATCGGACCCTTGACCATGATGTTGGGGAAGTAGACGGTGTTGTGGCGCACGTCGCCCAGGATCTGCTTGGCGCGATCCTCACCGTAAGCCTCGACCATCGACTCCCAGTAACCGGGAATGCCGGAATACGAGGCGTGGATCGAGTCCGACACGCCCGTGTGCCCGTGGCCGTTTTCCCAGACCCGGATCCCCATGTTCTCGAAGAACTCGTACGGCGAAATGAACGGCGCGAACAGCTCCACCGCCATCGGCTTGGGCGTGCCTTCCGGCGCCTGTTCCCAGACCTTGACGGCCGTGCCCGCCGACGATTCGTGCGCGACCATCGGATGGCAAGTGTCGGTCTGGTTGTCGACCAGCATCTTCCAGTTGCAGCGGTGCATGTAGCGCAGCACGCCGCCGGCGACTTCCAGGCGGCCTTCCGGCGACCGGTCCACCATGTTGTCCAGCGTGGAAAGCGAGTCGCCGAAGAATTCCTCGAACGACTGGCCCTCGGGATTCAGGCGGCAGAACACAAAACCGCGATGGTTACGCACGTCTTTGACGGCGGCCATGCCCTGGCTGGCTTCGCAGTTTTCCAGGCCGGTGTTTTCGTAGCCCTTTTTCAGCGGAATCGACAGCAGGCTGCCGTCGGTCTTGAAGGTCCAGGCGTGATAAGGGCAGCGGAAGAACTTGCCCGTGTTGCCGCAGGCCTCGCCTGCCACCATGGTGCCTTTGTGCGGGCAGCGGTTGTGCAGCACGCGAACCGTCTTGTCGCTGTGGCGCACCATCACCACGGGCTGGTTGCCCACAGTCGTCGTCACGTAGTCGCCGGGATTCGGAACCTGGCTGTCGTGGCCGACGAAGACCCAGGTATTGGCATACAGGCGCTCCATTTCCAGGTCGAACAGTTCCTGGTCGATGAAGAGGTCCTTGTGCACCTCGGTGTCGCGCAACAGCGCACGGATGGCGTCGGGATTGTCGCGGTATTTGGCCATGATGGATTCCTCGTCGAGCTTACAGATCCAGCACCAGGCGCGCGGACTTGGCGCGCGAGATGCAGATCTGAATGATCTTGCCGCTGGCCTTCTCGGTGTCGGACAGGTAGTAGTCGCGGTGGTCGGGCTCGCCTTCCAGCACGGTGGCTTGGCAGACGCCGCATTCGCCGCGCTTGCAGTCGTACATCGGGTCGCAGCCCTCGTCCTCCATCACCTCGACTATGGTCTTGTCGGCGGGTATCGTCAGCACGCGGCCGGACTGGCGCAGCTCGACCTCGAAGGCCTGGTCGCCGGCCAGCGCGGCGGCCGTCGTGAAGAGTTCGAAATGGATGTGGGCGTCGGGCCAGTGGCGCGCGTGGGCGCCCTGGATGACGGCATCGATCAGGCCCTTCGGGCCACAGACGTACAGGTGCTGGCGCGGGTTCGACGCGGCAAGCAGCGCCTGCAGATCAAAGCGGCAGGACGGATCGTCGTCGGCGTGCAGCGTCAGGTCGCCGCCCGCCAGCGCCTGCAGTTCAGGCAGGAAGGCAAGCTGGTCCTTGCTGCGGCCGCAGTAGTGCAGATGGAAGGCGCGGCCGGCGGACTTGAGCGCGGCGGCCATGGACGCGATGGGCGTGATGCCGATGCCGCCCGCAATCAGCACCACCGGCTCGTCGCCCGCGGGCGATTCATGCAGCGGAAAGTCGTTTTTGGGGCCTTCCACGGTCAGCGCGTCGCCCTCGGCCAGCGCATGCATGTGGCGCGATCCGCCCTGGCTGGGGTCTTCCAGCCGCACGCCCAGACGATATTCCGCCGGCTCGGCAAAGCGGCCCGCTTCGGGCGCCAGCTGCACCAGCGAATAGCAGCGCGGATCTCGCAGGCCCGGCACCGTCACCTTCAGGTGCGCGCCGGGGCCAAACGCGGGCAGCGTACCGCCGTCTTCGCGCGCCAGGCGGAACGAGCGGATCAGCGGTGATTCCTGCCGGACTTCCCGGACGATCAGTTTGAGTGTCTGCACGATGTCTGTCTCTTTCTGGGGGCGGCCTCAGGCGGCCAGTTTTTCCGCGATCTGGCGTTCCATGGGCTCGCATTTCACGTTGGCGAGCGCCGTGTCGCGAAGCGCGCGCAGCGCGTCGGCGGCATCTGGGCGGCCAGCCAGCTGGTCCGCGGCCGCGATGAGCTGCCGGTATTTGCCGCCGCCGCGCGTATGGGTGTCGCTGTAGCCCTTGACCAGGCGGCGGCAGTTGACGGTCTCGACGGCCAGCGCGTAGTCGCGCGGGGCCAGCCGCGCCACCAGCGCCAGCCAGGAATCCAGCGATTCGGTCTCGATCTGATGGCGCAGCGTGCTGCGCCGGAACCGCCGCATGCCGGCCAGCGTGTACAGCATCAGGAATCCGCCCAGCGTGCCGCTGCGCAGGCGGCGGCCCTTGCCAAGCCGGCGCTCGACGAAGCCGCCGAAGGCCTTGGAGCCCTCCAGCCAGCGGCCCAGCCGAACCGGCAATGTGCCGCAGATTTCTTCCAGCCGGGGATGCATGAATTCGGTCGTGTCGACGAGCTGGCCGGGCCGCGCGCCGACTTCCGTTCGCACGCGGTCAAAGCGCGTGCCGCGGGTCTTCAGGTCCGCCACGCGGATCACGTCGTCGTAGGCCATGGCGGTGGCCACGTAGCGCGCCGCGGCACAGGTCAGCGCCCATTGATGCGCGTCACCGCCGTGCTGCGCGTCCAGGTCACGGATCGCCTTCATGCGGCGCAGGTAGTCTTCAGCGTAAGCCTGGTCCTGGAATTCGATCTGGCGGCGCACGCCTGCGGTCAGCATCGGCTGCGCACAGGTGGGAAAATCGCGCCGGATGGCGTCCAGCAGGGCCTGCGAGCGCGGGCTGGCGGCACGTTCGGGCACCACCGGCTCGGGCCGCGTGAGGTCGATGGCCGCGGGCTGTTCCGGCGCCTTGTTGGCCGATTCGAAACCCAGCGCGAAGGCGCGCAGGCTGGCGTCGACGCCCAGGCCCGCGCGTCGCACGGTGGCCTCGAAGTCGTCGCGGGTGAAGGGCAGGGAGCCGCTGCCGGCCACCGCGCCAAACAGGCTGGCGCTGATGACGCTGCCCGCGCGGTCGGCCAGGTCCTGCAGGTCGAAGCACATGAAGCGCCGGGCCGCCGCGCGCCCCGCTTCCAGCACCTTGTTGGGATCGGCGATGCCGTTGCCGGGCGCGGACTTTTCGCTGACCGCAAAACTGCGGTGCGACGACGCGATCAGGACCGTGCGGTCCGGTGTCACGAGGCCGCGCTGGATGGCCCGGCCGCCTTCCATCAATTCGGCGGCCACCACCAGGTCCACGTCGCCCGGCGTGGGCATCAGCGCCAGCGCGGGCTGGCGGCCGGCGCGCTGCACATCGGCCTCGGGCAGCAGCTCCAGGTAGTAGATCGTGGCGCCAGTGCGCTGCGCCACGCCGGGCACCGAAGTGGTCTGTGCCCACCAGCCCGCGTGCTCGGCCATGTCGACGATCCAGTCGGCCAGCACGCCGCCGCCCTGGCCGCCCATGGCCAGGATCGCGATCTTGATGGGGTTGCCTTGCTGCATCACCGCCGCGTTCATGTTGCTGGGTTCCTCAAAGCGCGTTGTGCGCCAGACGCGCCGCGCGGCGCCGTTGCAGGAAGCCGATCACCGCGCCGCGCATGCGCGCCAGGAAGCGATCGGCGCCGGTCGGGTTGTGGATGATGTCGGCGCGGTAGAAGGACGGGCAGAGCACGGCGGCATGCGCGACCTCGCCGCAGTTGCCGCAGCCCACGCAGCTGCTTTCCACGTGCGCCACGGGGTCTTCCTTGAGCGGATCGCCGCTGTCCTTGACCGTCAGCGACGGGCAGCCGGACAGCCGGATACAGGCGTGGTCGCCGGTACAGACGTCGGGGTCCACGCCAAAGCGCTCCTTGACCACGCGGCGGCCTTCCTTGACCGCCTTGTTGAAGAGCGGCTTCACGCGCCGCTGCTTGTTCAGCATGCACTCGGACTGCGCGATGATGACCTTCGGGCCCTTGATGTCGGTGGTCAGCGCCTCTTCGATGGTGGCGCGCACCTTGGCCACGTCGTAGGTCCGGTCCAGCGTGCGCACCCACTTCACGCCCACGCCGCGCACGGCCTGGTCGATCGGGTTGTTGGTCGAACGGTCGGGGTTGTCGGCGCGCGAGGACAGGATGTCCTGTCCGCCGGTGGCCGACGCGTAGAAGTTGTCGACGATGACGATGACGCCGTCGTACTTGTTGAACACGGCGTTGCCGATGCCCGACGCCAGCCCGTTATGCCAGAAGCCGCCGTCGCCCATGATGGAGATGGGCCGCTTGGCCGCCGGCACGTTGAAGGCCGCCGCGCTGGAAGCGCCCAGGCCGTAGCCCATCGTCGTAGCGCCCAGGTTGAAGGGCGGCAGGATGGAAAAGAGGTGGCAGCCGATGTCGCACGAGATGTGGTGCTGGCCCAGCGTTTCCTGCGCCAGCGTCAGCGCGGAAAAGATGGGCCGCTCCGGACAGCCCGTACAGAAGCCCGCGGGCCGTGGCGGCACCACGGCGGACAGGCTGTCGACGTGCTTGTGGAAGGTGATGGGTTGCTCGGCGGGGCGGGCTGGCTTGGGCCGCGAGACCTCGGTGATGGTGAGCTGGGGCTCGGGCTGTACTTCAGCCTGCGCATCCACCGCCACGGCAGGATGCGTCTGCAGCGACTCCGGCCGGTTGCGCTTGAGGAATTCACGCAGGCCGTCGCGCATGACCTGGGTCGTGTATTCGCCCGCCATCGGCAGCACGTCCTTGCCGGACAACTGCGTGTTCACACCCGCGCGGCGCAGCACTGCGTGCAGGTTCTGCTCGATGTAGTCCGGCTGGCCTTCCTCCAGCAGCAGCACCGCGCGCTTGCCGCGGCAGAAGCCGATGACCTCGTCCTCGATGACGGGGTAGGTCACGTTCATCACGTACAGCGGGATGCGGCTGTTGCCGAAGTTGTCGGCCAGTCCCAGCAATTGCAGCGCGCGGATGACGCCGTTGTACAGGCCGCCCTGCAGGATCAGGCCGATGTCGTCCTGGTCGCCGTCAAAGTGCTCGTTGAGCTGGTGTTCCTTGATGTAGCGGATGGCGGCGGGCCAGCGCTCCTTGATCTTTTCCTGTTCATGCAGGAACGAGGCCGGCGGCAGCACAATGCGGCTGGTGTCGCGCGCCGGGCTTTCCAGCGCCTGCGCCAGGCTGAACGCCGGACGCTTGTTTTCCTTGGCGATAAAGCGCCCGTGCACATGGCAGCCGCGGATGCGCAGTTGCAGCATCACGGGCGTCTTGCTGGCTTCCGACAGCGCAAAGCCGTCTTCCACCGCCTTGACCATGCTTTCCAGATTGGGACGCGGGTCCAGCAGCCAGATCTGCGACTTCATGGCGAACGCGTGCGAGCGTTCCTGCATGATCGACGAGCCTTCGCCGTAGTCTTCGCCCACGATGACGAGCGCGCCGCCGGTGACGCCGCCCGAGGCCAGGTTGGCCAGCGCGTCGGAGGCGACGTTGGTGCCCACCGTCGACTTCCACGTCACGGCGCCACGGATGGGATACATGACGGACGCCGCCAGCGTCGCCGCGGCGGTGGCTTCCGAGGCGCTCGCCTCGAAGTGCACGCCCAGTTCCTGCAGGATGTCGTTGGCGTCGGCCAGCACGTCCATCAGATGCGAAATGGGCGAGCCCTGATAGCCGGCCACGTAACCCACGCCGGATTGCAGCAGTGCCTTCGTGACGGCAAGAATCCCTTCGCCGCGAAATTCCTCGCCTGCGCCGATGCGCAGTTGCTGGACTTCTTTCTTGAAAGACCTTTCCGCCATCTGGTTCCCTTTCGCGGACCCAGCGGGTCCTTAATCCGTGCTGCCGTGCAGCATCGTCTTGCCACGAAAACATCGCCTGAAAAATACTTTAGGAGTCAACGTTTTAGCTGTCAATAAAAAAGATGAAATTTCATGGAAATTAAAAAATATCACGCAAAAACAAGGGTGTATATACTGGTTGTCCTCTAGCATTTTGACGGTTTCGGAGCGCTGCAATGGTGCAAAAACGGGTTGCGATTTGGGGTATACCCTGTGCTGCGCAACAGCATTGCGGTACATCATGGCGCACGGCCGCGCCGTCGTGGTGCAATGCGCCTTTCGGAAACGGGGCGGGCCTTCGAAATGGGCGCGTGGGAGCAAACCAACATGCAGGCAGATAAGCCACGCGGCACGCGCGCCGCCGCAACGGGCCCGCGGTTCGTCGATGGCTACCTGGCCTATCTGCTTGCGCAGGCCAGCCAACGCATCTCGGCGGAATTCCATCAACAGGTCAAAGCCGCCGGACTATCCGTGACCGAATGGCGCGTGCTCGCCAGCCTGCAGGGCAGCGCCGGCGAAACCATCGGCAGCCTGGCGGTGCTGGCCATCACCAAGCAGCCCACCCTCAGCAAGGTCGTGCAGCGCATGGAGGCCGACGGCCTGGTGGCCCGCACCGGCGTGCGCGCGGACCGCCGCCAGACAAGGGTCTGCATCACGGCCAAGGGCTCCAACCTCATCGGCGGCCTGTGCGATCAAGCCTTGCAGCACCAGAAGGCAGTGCTGGCGCCCTTCGGCGAAGAAAAGGCCGCGCTGCTCATCGACATGCTCGATGTGCTGATGACCGAGCACGTTCCACTGGAACTGCCCATCGACCCGGACGAATAGCTTCAACCGTTGCAAGCGCGCACTCGAACATCGTTCGGTCCGATTATTTGGTTACATGCTTATGCGTCCCCGATTGTCGTTTCTCTGTGAAAACAATCCCCGGTACGCGCAAACCCTGAATTGACGCGGGTCTCGCGGGTAGGCACACTCGCGCCGGTATTCAGACTACTGTCAGGAGTTGACACTTATGCGCCGCACTTTGATTGCTATCGCGATCGCCGCCGCCGTGGCAGTGCCCTCGATCGGGCAAGCCAAGACCTTCCGCTGGGCCGCCCAGGGCGACATCCTCACGTTCGATCCGCACTCGCAGAACGAAGGCATGACGATCGCCGCCAACAGCTACATCTACGAGCCCCTGGTCGACTACGACAAGTCTTTCAAGGTGTCGCCGCGCCTGGCCACCGAATGGGAACAGGTATCGCCCACGCTGTACCGCTTCAAGCTGCGTCCCAACGTCAAGTTCCATGACGGCGCCGCGTTCACGGCTGACGACGTGGTGTTCTCGATCCACCGCGCCATGGCGCCCACGTCGAACTACAAGGCCTACACCACCGGCATCAAGGAAGCGCGCAAGATCGACGACCTGACGGTCGAGATCGAAACCTCGGCGCCCAATCCCGTGCTGCTGCGCCAGCTGACCAACGTGTTCATCATGAACAAGGCCTGGTCCGAAAAGAACAACATCCCCAAGCCGCAGGACTTCGTCAACAAAGAAGAAACCTACGGCGCGCGCAACACCAACGGCACGGGCCCCTACAAGCTCAAGAGCCGCGAAGTCGACGTGCGCACCGTCTTCGAGGAAAACAAGGACTGGTGGAACAAGGCTGACAAGGTCGGCAACGTGACCGAAGTCATCTTCACGCCGATCAAGCAGAACGCCACCCGCACCGCCGCGCTGCTCTCGGGCGAAATCGACTTCGTGCTGGACCCTGCCGCCCAGGATCTGGAGCGCCTGCGCCAGCAGCAGAAGGTCGTCGAAGGCAACGAATACCGCACCATCTACCTGGGCCTGGACCAGAAGCGTCCCGAGCTGCAGTACTCCAACATCAAGGGCAAGAACCCCTTCCAGGACATCCGCGTGCGCGAAGCGCTGTACCGCGCCATCGACGTGGACGCCATCAAGCGCGCCGTGATGCGCGGCCTGTCGGCGCCCACCGGCACGATGATCGCCCCGCAGGTGCATGGCTGGGCTGAATCGGTGCACAAGCGCGTGCCCTACGATCCCGAAAAGGCCCGCGCCCTGCTGAAGGAAGCCGGCTATGACGGCACGCTGAACTTCACGCTGGACTGCCCGAACAACCGCTACATCAACGACGAAGCCATCTGTCAGGCCGTCGTCGGCATGTGGGCCAAGGTCGGCGTCAAGGCCACCATGAACGCCATGCCGCGCTCCACGTACTTCCCGAAGGTGCAGTCGTTCGACACCAGCGCCTATCTGTTCGGCTGGGGCGTGCCCACGTTCGACGCCATGTACACGCTGCAAAACCTGATCCGCACCAAGGGCGAAGGCGCTGACGGCATGTACAACCTGGGCAACTACAGCAACAAGGAACTCGACGTCATCATCGACCGGATCAAGACCGAGACCGATGCGAAGAAGCGCGACGCCGACATCATCACCGTGCTGGAAGGGCACGCCAAGGACTTCGGGCACATCCCGCTGCACGACCAGGTCATCCCCTGGGCCATGCGCAAGAACGTCACGGTCATCCACCGTGCCGACAATCGCCTCGTTGCCGATTGGGTCAAGGTTGACTGATCCAGGCTAACCAGACGGCGGGACCTACCCGGTTCCGCCGTCTTGCTTTTTTTCGCCTATGTTCGCTTTCATACTGCGTCGCCTGTTGCAGGCCGTAGCGGTGATGCTCACCGTCGCGCTACTGGCCTTTGTGCTTTTCCAATACGTCGGCGACCCTGTCACCATCATGCTGGGGCAGGACGCCACCGATGCCGAGCGCATCGAACTGCGTGAACGCCTGGGCCTGAACGAGCCCGCCATCGTTCAATTCGGCCACTTCGTGGCCAACGCCGTGCAGGGCAATTTCGGTATCTCCCTGCGCCAGAGCGAACCCGTTTCAACGCTGCTGAAATCCCGCCTGCCCGCCACCCTTGAGCTGTCCATGGTGGCCGCCTTGCTGGCGCTCGTCGTGGGCGTGCCGCTGGGCGTGTACACGGCGCTCAAGCGCAACAGCCTGGTCTCGCAGATGCTGCTGGCCGGGTCGCTGCTGGGCGTGTCGCTGCCGACCTTCCTGATCGGCATCCTGCTGATCCTGGTGTTCTCGGTGCAACTGGGCTGGCTGCCCAGCTATGGGCGCGGCGATACCGTCAGCCTGGGCTGGTGGACCTCGGGCCTGTTCACCGCCACGGGCTGGAAGCACCTCATCCTGCCGTCCATCACGCTGTCGCTCTTCCAGATGACGCTGGTGCTGCGGCTGGTGCGCTCCGAAATGCTGGAGGTCCTGCGCTCGGACTACATCAAGTTCGCGCGCGCCCGGGGCCTGAAGCGCCGCGCCATCCACTTTGGTCACGCGCTCAAGAACACGATGGTGCCCGTCATCACCATCACGGGCCTGCAATTGGGCGGCATCATCGCCTTCGCCATCGTGACCGAGACCGTGTTCCAGTGGCCGGGCATGGGCCTGCTCTTCATCCAGGCGGTCCAATTCGCCGACGTGCCGGTGATGGCCGCGTACCTGTGCCTGATCGCGCTGGTGTTCGTGGTGATCAACCTGATCGTCGATCTTCTGTATTTCGTCGTGGACCCGCGGCTGCGTTCCGGGCTGACTCGCGGCGGGGGGGGTCACTGATGCGTGCCGTACTCAAACGCTGGTGGGACAGCGACATCGCTTGGGCCTGGCGCCGGGCGCCCGTGGCCATCGTCGCCACGCTGCTGCTCGCAGCCCTGTTGATCGGCTCCTTCGGGGCCGGCTGGGTCGCGCCGCACAATCCGTTCGACCTGACCAAGGTCGAACTGCTGGACGCGTTGCTGCCGCCGGCCTGGGAACCCAACGGGCAGGCCACATACCTGCTTGGCACCGACAGCCAGGGCCGCGATCTGTATTCGGCCATCCTGTACGGCACGCGCGTGTCGCTGCTGATCGGCCTGGCCTCGGTGCTGCTGTCGATGGTGATCGGCATCGTGCTCGGGCTGGTGTCCGGTTATGCCGGCGGCCGCGTCGACGCGTTCATCATGCGTGTCGCCGACGTGCAACTCTCGTTCCCTGCCATCCTGATCGCACTTCTGATCGACGGCGTGGCCCGCGCGGCGGTACCGCGCGAGATGCACGAGATCATCGCCTTCCCTGTGCTGATCGGCGCGATCGCGCTGGCCGGCTGGCCGCAGTACGCCCGCACGGTGCGCGGTTCGACGCTGGTGGAAAAGAACCGTGAATACGTGCAGGCCGCCCGCGTGATCGGCGTGGCCTCGCCCGTCATCATGTTCCGCCACGTGCTGCCCAACGTGCTGGGTCCGGTGCTGGTGCTGGCCACGGTTCACCTGGCCACCGCCATCATCACCGAGGCGACGCTGTCGTTCCTGGGGGTGGGGGTGCCGCCGACCGCGCCGTCGCTCGGCACGCTGATCCGGATCGGCAACGATTTCCTGTTTTCCGGAGAGTGGTGGATCACCATTTTCCCGGGCGCGGCCCTGGTGCTGCTGGTGCTGTCGGTCAACCTGCTGGGTGACTGGCTGCGCGACGCACTCAACCCGCGTCTGAACTGAGGGTAACCATGAGCGCATTACTCGAAGTCCGCAACCTGCGCGTGGAGTTTCCCACGCGCCGCGGCACGCTACGCGCCCTGGACGACGTGTCCTTTTCCATCCAGGCTGGCGAAGTCCTGGGCGTGGTAGGCGAATCCGGCGCCGGCAAATCGCTGACCGGCGCCTCCATCATCGGCCTGCTCGAACCCCCGGGCCGCATCGCGGCCGGCGAGATCCTGCTGGACGGCCGGCGCATCGACAACCTGCCCGACGAGCAGATGCGCCGTGTGCGCGGCCGCGAGATCGGGGCGGTGTTCCAGGACCCGCTGACGTCGCTGAACCCGCTGTACACGGTGGGCCGGCAACTGGCTGAAACCATCGTCACCCATCTGGACATGACGTGGTCGCAGGCGCGCAACCGCGCGGTCGAGCTGCTGGCGTCCACGGGCATTCCCGCCGCGCGCGAACGCATCGACCACTATCCGCATCAGTTTTCCGGCGGCATGCGACAGCGCGTCGTGATTGCGCTGGCCCTGGCCGCCGAGCCCAAGCTGGTGGTGGCGGACGAGCCCACGACCGCGCTCGACGTCTCGATCCAGGCGCAGATCATCGAGCTGCTCAAGCGTCTGTGCCGCGAAAACGGCACGGCCGTCATGCTGATCACGCATGACATGGGCGTGATCGCCGAGACCGCCGACCGCGTGGCGGTGATGTACGCCGGCCGCGTGGCCGAGATCGGCCCGGTGGCAGACGTGATCCACAAGCCGCGCCATCCTTACACGTCGGGGCTGATGGGCTCCATTCCCACGCTCGAAGGCCACACCGAACGGCTGGTGCAGATCGACGGCAGCATGCCGCGCCTGAACGCCATTCCGCCGGGCTGTGCGTTCAATCCGCGCTGCGGCCAGCGCCTGCCGCGCTGCGCGCACGACCGTCCCGAGCTGATGCCCGCAGGCACGTCGCGCGCGGCCTGTTGGCTGCATGACAAAGGCAATACGTTGGAGGTGGCCGCATGAGCACGCCCTTGGTTCAAGTAAAGGACGCGGCCCGCTGGTTCGACGTATCGCCGCCCTGGCTGGAGCGCGCGTTGGCACGCAAGCCCAAAGTGATGCTGCGCGCGGTGGACGGTGTGTCGTTCGACATCGCCCGCGGCGAAACGCTGGCGCTGGTGGGCGAATCCGGCTGTGGCAAGTCCACGGTCGCGCGCATGCTGGTCGGGCTGTATGGCCTGACGCGCGGCGACATCAGCTTCGATGGGCAGCCGCTGTCGCGCATGTCCGAGCCCGGCGGGCGCGCCCTGCGCAAGCGCCTGCAGATGATTTTCCAGGATCCCTATGCCAGCCTGAATCCGCGCTGGCGCGTGGGCCGCATCATTGCCGAGCCGATGCTGACGCACACACAGATGTCGCCCGCAGACCGCGTGGCGCGCGTCGGCGAACTGCTCCGGCAGGTGGGTCTGGATCCCGCTGACCAGAGCCGCTATCCGCACCAGTTCTCGGGCGGGCAGCGCCAGCGCATCTCGATCGCGCGCGCGCTGGCGGTCAATCCGGAATTCCTGGTGTGCGACGAGCCCACCTCGGCGCTGGACGTGTCCGTGCAGGCGCAGGTGCTGAACCTGATGAAGGACCTGCAGCGCAAGCTGGGCCTGACGTACCTGTTCATCTCGCACAACCTGGCCGTCGTGCACCACGTGGCGGATCGCGTGGGGGTGATGTACCTGGGCCGCATGGTGGAAGTCGCGCCGCGCGACGAACTCTTCGCGCGGCCGCGGCATCCCTACACGCGGATGCTGCTCGAGGCGATTCCGGACATCAACGGCGCGGGCAAGCCGCGTACCGCAGTGGCGGGCGAGGTGCCAAATCCCCTGAATCCGCCGTCCGGATGCACGTTCCATCCGCGCTGCCCGCACGCCAACGACCGTTGCAAGGCCGAGGCGCCGGTCGCGAAGCTGGCGGGGGTGTCGATCGTGGCCTGCCACGCTGTCGAGGAAGGCCGGATCACCGTGTGATCCTGCAAACGCCGTGGACCGGGCGCCTGCCCGGGCCGCGGCGCGCCGCTCAGTGGCGGTGGTTGTGGACCTCGTCGTACGGCGTGTCGTCGTCCGCGTCGTCTTCCTCTTCTTCCTCGTCTTCCTCTTGCTCAGCGGGATCCGGCTGCGGTTCCTCGGTCAGCGCAAAGGGCAGCACGTCTTCCAGGTTGTCGGACCAGGCGGACTCTTCGCCATCGTGGTCCAGCTTGATGAAGCGCTCGCCGTCGTTCAGCGAAATCTGGATCGCCCACAGGTACAGGCAGTCGTAGGTGTCGTCGTCGGACTGCGGCAGGCCGCCGCGATTGCCGAGCAGGCGCGCGCCCGGCCCGCCCATCTGCACGTGTGTCTGTTCCTCGTCCGTCTCGGCCTTCTCGTCCATTGGGACGCCGTAGGTCACCCATTCGGTGCCTTCGTCGCCCAGCACCACTTCCGCCAGCACGGGTTTGCCCAGATAGGCGCTGAGTGCATCCGCGGTCTTGGCCAGCATGTCCAGTTCGGGAGGGCTGAAATGGGTCAAGGAAGCGGGGGGGGTGGCAGAGGCGGACATGAAGGTTCCTGGGCGCGATGAAGCCGCGACGGCACGGCAGATACGTCAGGCGCTATTGTCGCGCGAACGGCGTTGCGGTGCATCGGGCGCTTGGATTACGAAGAAACGCGGGCGGTATCCGGATGGCGTGCTAGTGCGCCAACTTATAAGTGACATATACAGCGAGTCGGACGGGGCCTACACTGGCGTGCTTTCCGTATTTCTGCCTTGCCGTTTCAATGATGCGCTCCGACGCCCCGCAGCTTCCCCTCCGCTTTCTCCTGTTTCCGCTTCTGGCGGCGCTGATCTGGTCGGTCAACATGATCGTGACCAAGATGGCCGCTGGCGTCATCGCGCCGGCCGCCATCGGCTTTTACCGCTGGGCGCTGGCGGGCATCGTGCTGACCCCCTTTGCGTTGCCGGGCGTATGGTCGCAACGCCGCCAGGTGCTGGCGCATCTGCCGAAGTTCGCCGTGCTGGGCGGCCTGGGCATGGCGTTGTACCAGGGCCTGGCGTATGTGGCCGCCGCCTCCACCACCGCCACCAACATGGGTTTCATCACCGCGATGATCCCGCTCATGACCATCGCCGTCATGGCGGTGATCATGCGCGAGCGTCCTTCGGCCATGGCGCTGTTGGGCAGCCTGGTGTCGCTGGCCGGCCTGGCGCTGCTGATCGGCGAGGGCGATCCGGCCCGGCTCCTGTCCGTGGGCGCCAACCACGGCGACGTGCTGATGGGGCTGGGCGCGCTGGCCTATGCGCTGTATGGCGTGCTGTTGCGGCGCTGGGCGCTGCCCGTGGGGCCGTGGCAGTCGCTGTACGTGCAGGTCGCGTTCGGCATCCTGTTCCAGCTTCCCGCCTTCCTGCTGGCGGCGCCGTCGCCGCTCAATGCCGCCAACGTGCCGCTGGTGCTTTATGCCGCGGTGTTTCCGTCGCTGTTCGCGCCGTATCTGTGGATGCAGGGCGTGCGCCACCTGGGTCCCAATCGTGCCAGCATCTTCCTGAACGTCATGCCCGTGTTCACCGTGGCCATCGCGGCGCTGTTCCTCGATGAAAAGCCGCATCTCTTTCACATTGCCGGCGGGGCGCTGGCGCTGGCCGGTGTGATGCTGGCCCAGATGCGCACGCCTGGTCTGCCGGGCCGCGCCGCGAAGACCCACTGAAGGCGGGCCGAGGCCCAAATCAAGGCGAGATGGGGCCGGATCACCGCTTCCGCACGCCGGTCAGGGTTCCGGCCTACAATCAACGGTTTCTCAGCTATATCTCACCTACGAGCCCATGGCCCAATACGTCTACACCATGAACCGCGTCGGCAAGATCGTGCCGCCCAAGCGGCAGATCCTGCGCGATATCTCCCTTTCGTTTTTTCCTGGCGCCAAGATCGGCGTGCTGGGCCTGAACGGCTCGGGCAAGTCGACGCTGCTGAAGATCATGGCGGGCGTCGACCGCGAGATCGAAGGCGAAGCCGTGCCCATGCCGGGCCTGAACATCGGCTACCTGCCGCAGGAACCGCAGCTCAACCCCGAGCACACGGTCCGCCAAGCGGTCGAGGAAGGCCTGGGCGCCGTCGTCACCGCCAAGAAGCGCCTGGACGAGGTTTACGCCGCGTACGCGGAACCCGACGCTGACTTCGACGCGCTGGCCGCTGAACAGGCCGATCTTGAAGCCATCATCGCCGCCGCCGCCTCCAGCGGCGCGGACGACATCGAACACCAGATGGAAATCGCCGCCGACGCGCTGCGCCTGCCGCCCTGGGATGCCACCGTCGGCAACCTGTCCGGCGGTGAAAAGCGCCGCGTGGCCCTGTGCCGCCTGCTGCTGTCCAAGCCCGACATGCTGCTGCTCGACGAGCCCACCAACCACTTGGACGCCGAAAGCGTGGAGTGGCTGGAGCAGTTCCTGCACAAGTTCCCCGGCACCGTCGTCGGCGTGACCCACGATCGCTACTTCCTGGACAACGCTGCCGAATGGATCCTGGAACTGGACCGCGGCTACGGGATCCCTTGGAAGGGCAACTACAGCTCGTGGCTGGAACAGAAGGAAGACCGCCTCAAGCAGGAAGAGTCCTCGGAGTCGGCGCGCCAGAAGACCATCAAGAAGGAACTGGAGTGGGTGCGCCAGAACCCGAAGGGACGCCAGGCCAAGGCCAAGGCGCGTATGGCGCGTTTCGAGGAACTGTCTTCGTACGAATACCAGAAGCGCAACGAAACCCAGGAAATCTTCATTCCGGTGGGCGAGCGCCTGGGCAACGAGGTCATCGAATTCAACAACGTCAGCAAGGCCTACGGCGACCGCCTGCTGATCGACAACCTCAGCTTCAAGGTGCCGCCGGGCGCCATCGTCGGCATCATCGGCGCGAACGGCGCCGGTAAGTCCACGCTGTTCCGCATGATCGCCGGCCGCGAGCAACCGGATTCGGGCGAAGTGAAGATCGGCCAGACCGTGAAGCTCGCCTTCGTCGACCAGTCGCGCGACGCGCTGGAAGACAAGAAGACGGTGTTCGACGCCGTGTCCGATGGCGCCGACATCCTGACCGTCGGCAAGTTCGAGATGTCGTCGCGCGCCTATCTGGGCCGCTTCAACTTCAAGGGCGGCGACCAGAACAAGGTCGTGGGCCAGCTTTCCGGCGGCGAACGCGGGCGCCTGCACATGGCCAAGACGCTGATCGCGGGCGGCAACGTCCTGCTGCTTGACGAACCGTCCAACGACCTCGACGTCGAAACGCTGCGCGCGCTGGAAGACGGGCTGCTCGAGTTCCCCGGCAGCATCATGGTCATCAGCCACGATCGCTGGTTCCTGGACCGTATCGCCACGCACATCATGGCCTTCGAAGGCGATTCGCAGGTCGTATTCTTTGACGGCAACTATCAGGAATACGAAGCCGACAAGAAGCGCCGCCTGGGCGAAGAGGGCGCCAAGCCCAAGCGCCTGCGCTACAAGGCGTTGAAGTAAACAGCCGATTCTTCTGGTGTCTGACACCCAGGTGGCACAGTCTTCAATTCAAGACGCCGCCGCAAGGGTGTCAGACACCAGCCGAGTAGGAACACCGCCAAAAATCCCGGCCAAGCGCCGGGATTTTTTTTGGCATCAAAGATCCTTTGAGGTGTCTGACACCCTGGTGAGATTCGCGTCATACCAGGTGCGTCTCCCAAGGGTGTCAGACACCGGCCCGAGAAAGGGTGTCAGACACCGGCCCGAGAGACATCACCGCCCCACAGCGTTATGCTGACCCCTTGCCCCCAGGAGTCCCTCACCATGCTGCTGTCCGCCTCCGATTCCACCCTGCTGATCGTCGACATGCAGGGCCGCCTGATGCCTGTCATCCACGACGGCGACGCCGTGCTCAACGCCGCGCACAAGCTGGCGCAGGCGGCGCGGTTGCTTGATGTGCCGGTCGTGGCCACCGAGCACCACAGCAAGATGCTGGGCGTCACGGTGGACCCGTTGCGCGAGCTGGTGCAGGCCTCTTTCCAGAAGATGCACTTTTCGTCAGCCCGCGAACCGGGTTTCGACGGCTGGCTGCCGGCTTCACGCAAGACGGTGCTGGTGGCCGGCTGCGAGGCGCATATCTGCGTGCTGCAAACCGTGATCGGTCTGGTGGATCTAGGCTACAAGACGGTGCTCGTCGCGGATGCGGCCGGTTCACGCAAGCCATCGGACCATCATGCCGCGCTGCGCCGCGCGCGCGCCCATGGCGCGGAGATCGTCACGACAGAGATGGCGATTTTCGAGTGGATGGAGACGTGCGAGCACCCGCGTTTCCGTGACGTGTTACGTCTGGTCAAATAGCGGCTGGCCCTTGCAACATCGTTCCCTGGGGAGTGCAAAAGTTCGCTCTCCCTTTGACACAATTCCTGGGCAAACCTAACACCCCGTCCCCGGATAATTTGCGATCCTGAAAGCTCTAAACCCCTAAAGGTCCGCGCGCTCGCGTTTTGATTCTCCGGTGCGGCCCCGGGTAAAAGAACAGGAGCTACATCATGAAAATCGCATCGCTTTCCAAGATCTGTGCCGCTGTGGCGTTGGCTGCCACCATGGCGGGTTGTTCATCGTGGGATGGCATGAGCCATCGCCAGAAGAGCACCGTGGGGGGCGCCGCACTGGGCGGCGTCGCGGGTGCGGTGATCACCAACGGCGGCGTGCTCGGCACGGTCGGCGGCGCGGCGATCGGCGGTGTGATCGGCGACCAGGTCGGCAAGCGCTAATCCTTCGTCGTACCAAAAGCAACGCCCGGCAATGCCGGGCGTTTTTTATGTGCGACGCGCGCCGGCAAGGCCGGCGCACAGCGGAGACATCAGGTCTCGTTCTGCGGCATTTCGATCTTCACTTCCAACACTTCCAGCGTGTCCTGGCGTTCCAGGTGCACCTTGATGTCTTCGGGATTGATCTTCACGTACTTGGAGATGACCGCGATCAGTTCCTGCTGAAGCTGCGGCAGGTAATCGGGCGAATCCCCGCGGCCACGCTCGTGGGCAAGGATGATCTGCAACCGTTCTTTGGCGACGGATGCGGAGGTCTTCTTTTGACCGAGCAGAAACGACAGGAAGGACATCGCTTACTTGCCTCCGAACAGGCGTTTCAGGAAACCCGGCTTTTCGTAATCGGTAAAGCGCAGGGCCTTGTCTTCGCCAAGGTAACGGCTGACGACGTCCTTGTAGGCTTCCGAGACGTCGGTGTCTTTCAGGTGAATGGCCGGCAGGCCCTGGTTCGACGCCTGCAGCACGGCTTCGGATTCGGGAATCACGCCGATGAGCTTGATGCGCAGGATGTCTTCGATGTCGGTCAGCGACAGCATCTCGCCGTCGGAGACGCGCTTGGGGTTGTAGCGGGTCAGCAGCAGGTATTCCTTGACCGGCTCGTCGCCATCGACCGCGCGCTTGGACTTGGCGGCCAGGATGCCCAGGATGCGGTCCGAGTCACGCACCGACGAGACTTCGGGGTTGGTGACCACCAGCGCGTCATCGGCAAAGTAGGCCGCCATCAGCGCACCGGTTTCGATGCCGGCGGGGGAATCGCAGACGATATAGTCGAAACCCATTTCCTTCAGGTCGTTGATGACCTTTTCCACGCCTTCCTGCGTCAGCGCATCCTTGTCGCGCGTTTGCGAGGCGGGCAGGATGAAAAGGTTTTCGAGCTGCTTGTCCTTGATGAGCGCTTGCTTGAGGGTCGCCTCGCCTTGGATCACATTGACGAAGTCATACACCACGCGACGCTCGCAACCCATGATGAGGTCGAGGTTGCGCAGGCCGACGTCGAAGTCGATGACAGCGGTCTTGTGGCCCCGCATCGCGAGGCCCGCGGAAAAACTGGCGCTCGTCGTGGTCTTGCCCACGCCGCCTTTGCCGGAAGTCACCACAACAATGCGTGTCATGACGATCAAACCCTTATGTTCGAATAAATCGCGTTATCGTAAAGCAAAAAGCCCGTGTAAGGCTTCTTACAGGATGTGTTGAGATTTGAGCGGGCCGCGGCCGCGCCGCCGTCTCGCAGGATGCCGCGCACCGGGCGCGGCATCAGGCCTTCAGCGCTTCGATGCGCAGCGTGTCGCCATCCAGGCGGACCAGCGCGGGCTGGTTCTGCAGCGTGCCATCGAGCTTGTCTTCGACCACGCGGTAGACACCCGCCACGGCCAGCAATTCCGCATCCAGATGCGTCGTGAAGATGCGCGCCGACGTGTCGCCGCGCGCGCCGGCCATGGCCTTGCCGCGCAGCGGACCGTAAACGTGCACGTTGCCGTCGGCGATGACTTCGGCGCCTTGGCTGACCATGCCGATCACCACCAGATCCGTATGCCGTGCGTAAACACGCTGGCCCGAGCGCAGCGGCCGCGTGACCACCAGCGCCGACGACGAGTGCGGGGCCGCGGCCGTCGGACTGGGCGCGGACGTGGTGCTGCTTGCGGCGCGGGCGGGCAGGGGATCGGCGTCGGCTGCGGGCTTTTCGGCCTGCGTTTCGGCCTTTGCTTCGGCAACGTCAGCGGCCGCAGCCTTGTCTTGCGATGCGGCATCCGCGGCAGGCGTCTGCGCGCCAGCTGCCGACGTGTCGGTGGGCGCGGGCGCGATCTCGACCGCGGCTGCCGGCACCGACGGCACGGGCGTGGCGACATCGTTAGGTGGCGCGGTGTCCACCACGGGGGCGGGGCGCGCGGCGGGCGTAGACAGTTCGACCGGGGTCAGGCCGGCATCGCGCGCGGCCTGCAGATTGGCGCCTTCGGCCACCACGCCGATCGGGGGCAGGTTGTGGCCGCGCAGCGACGCCACCAGTGCCGGCCAGTCGATCGGTTCCTCGACCCGGCTGGCGTCGATGACGACGGGCTCGTTTTCAAAGAAGCTGCCGGCGTCCGCCATGCGCTTGGCAAGCGCTGCGTTCAGGCGTTCGGGATCGGCGCTGTGCAAAACCACCCGAATGGCATACAGGGTGGCGCTCTTGAAGTCCAGGGCTAGGGATTCAGTGTTCATCTTGATTGTGGCTGGCGGTCCGGGCGGCGAAAAACGGCGCGCGCAACCGGCTGCGGGATGTCGGGGATGATAACCCGCCCGGGGCGGCCTGCGCCGGGCGCACGGCGAAAGAAAAAGGCGCCGCAAGGCGCCTTTTCCGGGTATTGCGCACGCGGGCGCGTCAGCCCTGGGCCCAGGAATCGCGCAGGGTCACGATGCGGTTCAGCACCGGCGCGTCCGCCGTCGAGTCCTTCAGGTCGGCCGTGAAATAGCCCAGGCGCTCAAATTGCCAGGTCGCGCCCGGCGTGGCCACGGTGCCCGGTTCCAGCCAGGCCGTGACGGTCTGCTTGGAGTTGGGGTTCAGGCAGGTCAGGAAGTCCTTGTCGCCGCCGTCCGGTCGCGGATCCGCAAACAGGCGGTCGTACAGGTGGATCTGGGCGGGCACCGCGTGCGCCGCGCTGACCCAGGTGATGTTGCCCTTGACCTTGACGCTGTCCGCGCCCGGCGTGCCGCTCTTGGTGTCCGGCAGATACTCGGCCTGCACTTCGACGACCTCGCCGGCCTCGTTCTTGGTGAAACCGGTGCAGCGCACGACATAGCCGTACTTCAGGCGCACGGTGTTGCCGGGGAACAGGCGGAAATACTTCTTGGGCGCTTCCTCGCGGAAGTCGTCGCGTTCGATCCAGAGTTCGCGCGACAGCGGGAACTCGCGCACGCCGGCTTCCGGGTCGTGCGGGTTGCGCGGCGCGGTGCAGGTCTCGGTCTGGCCTTCCGGGTAGTTGGTGATGACCAGCTTGATCGGGTCCAGCACGGCGACCGAGCGCGCGGCGATGGGGTCCAGGTCGTCGCGCACGGCCTGTTCGAGCAGGCTGTAGTCGATGCGCGAATCGGACTTGGACACGGCGGTGCGGTCGCAGAACAGGCGGATCGACGCGGGCGTGTAGCCGCGGCGGCGCAGGCCGAAGATGGTGGGCATGCGCGGATCGTCCCAGCCGTCCACATGGCCTTCCTTGACCAACTGCAGCAGCTTGCGCTTGCTGGTGACTACGTAGCTCAGGTTCAGGCGGGCGAATTCGTACTGGTGCGGCAGCGGCTGGGCCAGCTTGCCCAGTTCGGCCAGGCGGGTCAGGATCCAGTCGTAGAACGGGCGCTGATCTTCGAATTCCAGCGTGCAGACGCTGTGCGTGATGCCTTCCAGCGCGTCTTCCACCGGGTGGGCCCAGCTATACATCGGGTAGATGCACCACTGGTCGCCGGTGCGATGGTGCGTGGCGTGGCGCACGCGGTACATGACCGGGTCGCGCAGGTTGATGTTGGGCGACGCCATGTTGATCTTGGCGCGCAGCACCAGGCTGCCGTCCGGATGCTTGCCGTCGCGCATTTCGCGCAGCAGCGCGATGGACTCGGCGGCCGGGCGGTTGCGCCAGGGCGAATCCGTGCCGGGCTCGGTCAGCGTGCCGCGGTTGGCGCGGATTTCTTCCGCGCTTTGTTCGTCGACGTAAGCGTGGCCCGCTTCGACCAGCGCTTCGGCGAACTCATACATATAGCCGAAGTAGTCGCTGGCGAAGTACAGGTTCTCGCGGCCGTCGGCCTTCCAGTCAAAGCCCAGCCAGTGGACGGCCTCGATGATGGCGTCGACGTATTCCTGGTCTTCCTTCTCGGGGTTGGTGTCGTCAAAACGCAGATGACAGACACCGCCGAAATCGCGCGCCAGACCGAAGTTCACGCAGATGCTCTTGGCGTGGCCGATGTGCAGGTAGCCGTTGGGCTCCGGCGGGAAGCGCGTGCGGATGCGCGCCGGGTCCGCGTCCCCCTGCTGCTGCAAGGCCGCCGGGCCAGGCTTGCCCGCCCAGCGCTTGCCCTGGAAGCGGTTGGCTTCGAGGTCGTCTTGGACGATGTTGAGCAGGAAGTTTGATGCGGCGGGGGTCGGCGTCGGGGCGGTGGTCATTCTTGAAAGAATAGGAAAAAGCAGCGACAAAGCGTCAATTTTGCCACGTTCCGCAGCGCAGCCATTTTTGCCACGCCTGCAACCGGTTTCAATCGGCCCCCATAGTCATGTAACTGGCTCTACACTACGGGCCATTATGGATATCTCGACCCTATCCCTGGCCCGGGCGCAGTTCGTGGCCAGTCTTAGCTTCCTGGCGCTTTTTCTCGCCGTTTCCCTCGCGCTGGCCTGGGTGCTGCTGTTTTTCAAGATCCGGGCCCGCTGGTCCAGCCATGGCGGCTGGACGGCGGCCTACCGCTTCTGGGTCCGCATTTTTGCGCTGTCCTTTGTGCTGACGCTGGCCGCCAGCGTGCCCGTCCTGATCCAGATCGGCAGCCTGTGGGCCGGGCTCATGGACAAGATCGGCAATGTGGCCGGTCCGCTGCTGGGCTACGGCATCCTGTCCGTCTTCATCCTCAAATCCTGTTTCCTGGGCGTCATGCTGTTCGGCCAGCGCCGCGTGTCCGATGGCGCGCACACGCTGGCGGTCCTGATGGTCGCCGCCGGGCAGCTCGTCGCCGTGTTCTGGGTGCTGGCCCTGCAATCGTGGATGCAGACGCCGGATGGCGCGCTGCTGGTCGACGGCCGCTACCAGGTCTACGACTGGCACAAGGTCGTGCTCAATCCCTCGGTCGGCTGGCGCATGGCCGTGGTGATGGTCGGCGCGGCGCTGGCCGCCTCGTTCCTGATGCTGGGCGTGACCGCGCTGCAAGCGTTGCGGCGGCCGCTGGGCGAGGGCGAGCGCAGCGTGTTCAAGACGGCGCTGGTGGTGGCCCTGGTGGCCGCGTTCCTGCAGGTGCCCGTCGCGACCGGCGCGGGGCAGATGATGGCGCAACTGCAACCGGCCAAGGCCGCCGCCGCCGCGGGCTTCTGGCAGAGCGGCCCCGTGCCGCAACTGGTGCTGTTCGGCTGGCCCGACGCGCGCGCGCACGTCAACGAGGGCGACCTCACGATCAACAACGCCGGCGGCATGTGGCTGCATCGCAATGCGGACGGCACCTACCAGGGCCTGGACAAGTATTCGGGCATGCTGCCGCCGGTGGCGCTGACCTTCTGGTCGCTGCGCGTGGCCGTCGGCCTGGGCCTGCTGATGCTGGCCGTGGCGTGCGTGACCTTCCTGTGGACCTTCCGGCGCGGCATGGACCCGTCCGCCTTGCCACCGTGGTGGCAGCGGGTCCTGTGCGGCATGATGTTTTCCGGCGGCATCGCCGTCGTGGCTGGCTGGTGGGTTTCCATCATCGGACTGCAACCCTTTGTCGTGAACGGCACCGTCACGCAATCCGAGGTCCTGGGTTCCGCGCCCTCCAGCACCGTGCTGTACGGGCTGGCCGGCTACGGGCTGCTGTACGCGCTGCTGCTGGCCGCGTTCGCCGGCATGCTGTTCCATGCGGCGCGTTACGGCGTCGTGCCCGTGCGCAAGTTGAGCGGAGGTGCGCCATGATTGCCATGCTGGCGGCCTCGCAAGGCCTGAGCCCCGACGATCCCTCGTTCTGGATGCCGCTCGCCTTCATGGCGCTGCTGTTTGTCGTGATTGCCGCGGGCATGGTCCTGGACGGCTTCGACCTCGGCGTGGGGATCCTGCTGCAGATCGCGCCGGAGCACGAGCGCGGCCGCATGATGAGCCTGCTCAGCCCGTGGCGCGACGCCAACGAGTTCTGGCTGCTGCTGGGCATGGGGCTATTTGCGGCGGCATTCCCGTTCGCCTGGGGCGCCGTGCTGGGCAAGCTCTACGGACCGCTGACGTTCATGGTGCTGGGCGTGGTGCTGCGCAGTGTCGCCTTCGAATTCCGCATCCGCGCCCGCAACGACATGAAGCCGCGCTGGATCTTCGCGTTCTGGGCCGGCTCGATCATCACCGCGTTCGGTCAAGGCATGCTGCTTGGTCGCATCGCCACGGGCTACCAGTCGGACGCGGGCTATGGCTGGTTTGCGATGTTCGTGGGTCTGTGCGCGGTGGCCGCATATGTATTGCTGGGCGCGTCGTGGCTGGTCATGCGCGTGGAGGGCGACCTGCAGCGCCGCGCCGCCAACTGGGCGCGCCACGCGATCCGCTGGACGGCCGTGGGCATGGTGTCGATCGCGGTCACGCTGGGCCTGGCCAACGCCGGCATCTTCTACAAGTGGAGCAATATCGCGCACCTGAGCCTGGCGGCGTCGGTATGGGTGCTGATGCTGGCCGGCTTCGTCGCCGCGGAAATGCTGCTTGCGCGTCTGCCGGGCCGCGCCGATCGCTTCAGCTGGCTGCCCTTTGTGCTGACGGTGGCGCTGTTCCTGTTGATGCTGAGCGGACTGGCGTACAGCCTGTTCCCGTACCTGATCCTGGACGACATGACGCTGTGGGATGGCGCGGGCGCACTGGGCTCGATGCGGCTCGTGATGGCCGGCGCCGTCGTGGGGATTCCGGTGGTGCTGGTGTTCAACATCCTGGCGTACCGGTCGGTCTTCGGCAAGGAGCGCCGCCCCGTGCCGCTGCTGCCGCCGCCGTCGTACTAAACCACGGGACGCGCCACCCGCTGCAGGATTTCTTCGCCGTAGGCTTCCAGCTTGCGGGCCCCCACGCCGCTGATGTGGCTCAGTTCGTCCATGGACTCGGGCTGCGCCAGCGCGATTTCGCGCAGTGTGGCGTCGTGGAAGATCACGTAGGCGGGCACGCCATGGCTCTTGGCGACTTCACCGCGCCAGGCGCGCAACGCCTCGTAAACCGGCTGCAATTCGGCCGGCAGGTCGATCGTTGCCGCCTTGGGCCGTCCGCTGCCCGTCTTGCTGGACCGCGGCTTCTTTTCAGACTCGCGCCGCAGCATGAGCTGGCGTTCGCCCTTGAGCACGGCGCGGCTGCCTTCGGTCAGGGCCAGCGTGCCGAAGCCTTCGTTGTCGACGGTCAGGAGGCCCTGCGCCAATAGCTGGCGCAGCACGCCGCGCCACGCGGTATCGGAGAGGTCGGCGCCCACGCCGAACACGCTGAGCGACTCGTGTCCGTGCTGCTTGGTGCGGTCGGTGACCTTGCCGCGCAGGATGTCGATGATGTGGCCGGCGCCGTAGCGCTGGCCGCGTTCCTTCCAGAGCCGGTACACGGCCGACAGCACCTTCTGCGCCGCCACCGTGCCGTCCCACGCCTGCGGCGGATCCAGGCAGACATCGCAGTTGCCGCACGCGGTGATCTGCTGGCCAAAGTAAGCCAGCAGCCGCACGCGCCGGCATTCCACCGTTTCGCACAGGCCCAGCATGGCATCGAGCTGCTGGCCCAGGCGCCGGCGATAGGATTCGTCGCCCGGAGATTCGTCGATCATGCGGCGCTGCTGCACCACGTCCTGCAAACCATAGGCGAGCCAGGCCGTGGCGGGCAGGCCATCGCGGCCGGCACGGCCGGTTTCCTGGTAGTAGCCCTCGACCGACTTGGGCAGGTCGATGTGCGCCACGAAGCGAACGTCGGGCTTGTCGATGCCCATGCCGAACGCAATGGTGGCGACCATGACCACGCCGTCCTCGCGCAAAAAGCGCGACTGGTTGGCCGCCCGCACCTGGGCGCTGAGGCCCGCGTGGTACGGCATGGCATCGATGCCCTGGTTGCAGAGGAACTCGGCCGTCTCTTCGACCCGGGCACGCGACAGGCAATACACCACGCCGGATTCGCCTTCGTGCTCGGTGCGGATCATGTCCAGCAACTGCTTGCGCACCTCGTTCTTTTCGACGATGCGGTAGCGGATGTTGGGACGGTCGAAGCTCGAAACGAAGTGGCGCGCTTCGTCCAGCGACAGGCGCTGCGCGATTTCGGTGCGGGTGACGGCGGTGGCGGTGGCCGTGAGCGCGATGCGCGGCACGTCCGGCCAGCGCTCGTGCAACATGGACAGACCGAGGTATTCGGGCCGGAAGTCATGACCCCATTGGGACACGCAGTGCGCTTCGTCAATGGCGAACAGCGCGATGCGGCCGCGGTCCAGCAATTGCAGGCAGCGGTCGGTCAGGAGGCGTTCGGGCGCGACGTAAAGCAGGTCGAGCTCGCCATCCAGGAAGGCCTGCTCGACCTCGCGGGCCACCCGCCATTCCTGCGTGGAATTCAGGAACGCCGCGCGCACGCCCAGTTCGGTCAGCGCGTCGACCTGGTCCTGCATCAGCGCGATCAGGGGCGACACGACGATGCCGGTGCCTTCACGCACCAGCGAGGGGATCTGGTAACAGAGCGACTTGCCGCCGCCGGTGGGCATGAGGACGAGCGCGTCGCCGCCGCCGATCACCTGTTCGACGATGGCTTGCTGGTCGCTGCGGAAGGATTCGTAACCGAAAACGCGCTGCAACACGCCGAGGGCGCGCGCGTCAGACATGGGGATAGGGCGGAAGCATCATGGCAGGGATTTTAAGCCCCAATTCCACCGGGTCCGTTCCGGCGGGATTTTTTCGTCCATCTACCCAGTGCTTACCAACTGAGCCAGGTGCCGCGCATGAAGGTGTCCACGGGCATGCTCAGGTTGGCGCGCCACCCGTAGTCGCCCGTCACGATGTCGCGGTCGGCGCCGACGGCCAGCTTGACCTTCGGGGCAACGAACATGCTGTGGGACAGGCCCACGCGCTGCTCGGCCAGCACCGAGCCCTCGCGCAGGCCGGAATACGTGCCGCTCAGCGTGCCCCAGCCGGACAGCGGGACGCCGGCCGACACGGTGTTGCGCGTCTGGGCAGTGGAGGCCACACCGTCGGAATACGTGGACAGGTCGCCGTAGCCCGCGCCGATCTGCTCGTTGGTGTAGCCCAGCGTCACGGTGTCGGCTACATCGATGCTGTAGCCGAAGCGATAGCGGTAGCCGCTGGCCGCATCGAACGTGCTTTGCGTGGCGCCGGCCCGGAAGGTGCCGAACTCCCCGGCGTTGTACGTGGTGCCCACGCCGCGGGTGGTCAGCGACGGGGCGCTCTGCATCTGGCCTTCGACCGTCACCACCGGCGTCAGCCCGTAGCGCACGCTGCCGCTGCCCACGGACGCGCCGTAGTCGACCGCGCCGGACTTGGCGGACGGATCCATCAGGTTCAGCTTGCCCAGCGATGATGAGTAGCCGAAGCTGCCCTCGGGCAGCGTGGGGCCGGTGCCGCCCCAATTGGCGATCTGCAGCCCGCCCACCGGCGCGCCGCTGCCCCACGCCGGTGCATTGGGGCTGACATTGCCCACCGTGAGGGACGGGCCGGTCGTGTTGTTATAGACCCAGTTGCGGCTGCCGCCGTAGCGCAGGCCGTCCTGGCCGCCGACCGACGAGAACCAGGGGCGCGAGGGGCGCGAGACGCCGGAAATCACGATGACCGGCACGCGGGGGAGGTCGCCGTTTTCCAGCGCGAAGGAATAGTCCGGCGGAATGTCTTGCGCTGCAGCCGGCGTTGCCAGCGGGTCGCAGGACAGGGGTGCCGTCGGCGCGTTGCCGGTCAACCCCAAGCCCGTGCCCGGAATGAAGCCGTCGGCCAGGTCCTGACCGCCGTCGCGCACCGTGGTGTCCATGCCGGGTTCGGTCGCATGCAGGTCGCACGGCGTCGGGTCCAACGGCACGGCGCGCTCGTCCAGCGACGGGGCAGGGCGTACCGGCAGGGATTGCACCGGCGACAGGACGCCAATGCCGCGCGCCACGCGCGTGACTTCGCCCGCCGGGGGCGGCGTCAATGTAAAAGGGGACACGTCGGGCTCGTCACCAAAAGCGGGCGCCAGCGGCCAGGCCAGGCCCGCCGTCAGCGCCGCGTGCAACAGCCCTCTGCGCCAGGGGTTAGCTGTGGCGGCCATGGGGACAGTGTAGGCAGGACCCTGCCGTTCATCTGTAAACGATCTTTAGGAAAGTCCACGAAGGGCGGCAGGCGAAGCGCCATTCTAGGGCCAGTTGGGGGGCGCGGACACCGCCGTTGCAAAAACCCCGTCACATCAGTGGTACAGGGTGCAACGGGTATATTTCAGATGATTTCCTGCCCCTTGCAGGCAACGGCGACGCGCCGCACTATGACGCCCATGGACAATTCCCACACCAAGCTGCTGGTCGTCGACGACGATCCGGCGCTGCGCCAGTTGCTGGCCGACTACCTGAACCGGCACGGCTACGACACATTGCTGGCGCCGGACGCGACCGATCTTTCCTCGCGCATCACCCGTTACGCGCCCGATCTGCTGGTGCTCGACCGCATGCTGCCCGGCGGCGATGGCGCCGACGCCTGCCGCCGCCTGCGCGAGCAGGGCGAGGACATTCCCGTCATCCTGCTGACCGCGCGCGACGAAGCCGTGGACCGCATCATCGGCCTGGAGGCCGGCGCCGACGACTACGTCGGCAAGCCCTTCGACCCCCGCGAACTGCTGGCCCGCATCGAGGCCGTGCTGCGCCGCAAGCGCGGCCCGTCCGCGCTTACGAAGGACGCGCCGGTCTCGTTCGGCCCGTTCGTGTTCGACCCGTCCACGCGCCAGCTTTCCCGCGACGGCACCGTCGTCAAGCTGACCGGCGGCGAGATCAACCTGCTTGAAGCCCTGGTGCGCAATGCCGGCAAGCCGCTGTCGCGCGAACGCCTGCTGGCGCTGGCCCGCGACGACGACGCCGGCGAGCGCAACGACCGCGCGATCGACATCGCGATCCTGCGCCTGCGCCGCGTCATCGAAGACGATCCCAAGCAGCCGCGCTGGATCCAGACCGTCTGGGGCATCGGTTACCGGTTCTCGCCCTGATGCGCTTTTCCCCCGGCATTCTGGTGCCCCGCTCGCTGCGGGCACGGCTGATCCTGCTGATCCTGGGATCCGTCCTGCTGACGCAGGCCGCCACATTGGTGACGGTGTCGTATTTCCGGCACAAGTTCATGGAAGACACGGCGATCGGCTACATCGTCACCACCATCCGCACACTGCGCGCCGCCGTGTCCCAGGTGCCGGCCGAAGATCGCGCCGATTTCGTGCGGACCGCGTCCCAGAACCAGTGGCGGTTGTGGTCGCGCGTGCTGCCGGCCGAAGCCAAGCTGCAACGCTTCAACGGCCGCCGCCCGCCGCCGCGCGCCGCGCCGCGCCCGCCGCCTTCGCCGCCGCCGTCCACCCAGGATTCCCAGTTTCACGGGCCGCCGCCGCCCCCGCCGCCCGAGGTCCGCGACGACGAGCGCGACACGGACGCCGCGCGTGCGGACGGACGTGGCGACGCGCAGCGCACCGGTGACGGCGCCCGCGACCGCGAGGAATCCAACCGCCGCTACAAGCCCGAGCCCGACGACATCCGCCGCGACCTGCGGGTGCTGGTGCAGCAGCTGAACGAACGCCTGAACGACGGCACGCGCGTGGCGCTGTCGCGCGGCCCCACGCCCGAAATCTTCATTTCGCTGGCGCCCAACCCGGCCACCGAAGATGCGCCGCGGCTGCGCGAGTGGCTGGTCATTCCGCTGGAACGGCTGGACCCGCCCGTCGCCACGCCGTTCATCGCCGCCTGGCTGGGTGGCCTGGGCCTCCTGCTGCTTCTGGCCGTGGGCTTTTCGTGGCACATCACGCGGCCGATCACGCGCCTTGCCGACGCCGCGGACCAGTTGGCCGCGGGGCAGCCCCAACGCGTGGAGCCCTCGGGGCCGCACGAAACGCGCGTGCTGGGCGAACGCTTCAACGCCATGCTGGACGCGTTGTCCGAGTCCGACTCGGTGCGTCGCACGCTGCTTTCCGGCCTGCCGCATGACCTGAAGGGGCCGCTGTCACGCATGTGGCTGCGCGTCGAAATGGCCGACGATTCCACGCTGAAGGAAGGCCTGCGCACGGACCTGCGCGATATGCAGCACATGGTGGATCAGTTCATCGGTTTCGTGCGCGGCACGGATCCGGCGGCCTACCGCTACGCGCCCATCGTGCTGTCCGAATGGCTGACCGAGCGCGTGGGCGCCTGGCAGGGCGCCGGCACCGCCATCGGCCTGGACACTGCCCTGGATGCCAGCGGCCTGGTGGTGCAGGCCGACGCCGTGGCGCTGGGCCGCCTGCTGGACAACCTGATCGGCAACGCGCTGAACCACGGTGCGCCGCCGGTGGAAATTGCATTGCGCCGCGAGGAAGGGCACGCGGTGCTGGACGTGGCCGACCACGGCCCGGGCATCGTGCCCGAGCGCCGCCTGGAGGCCTTGCGGCCGTTCAGCCGGCTGGACGACGCGCGCACCCGCACCGGTAGCGTCGGCCTCGGCCTGGCGCTGGCCGAAGCCATCGCCCGGGCGCACGGCGGGTCTCTCGAATTGCGCGAGGCAGAATCCGGCGGCCTGTGCGTGCGGGTCCTGCTGCCGCTGTCCCAGGTCGCCTGACCGCAGGCCGCTTGACCGGCGTGCCCCGGGAGCAACCCCCGGGGCAGCCCGCGCTACGGTACGATTCATCCTGCTTCGTCCTTTGCCCGTACCCCGCACCATGGCCATCCAGTCCGATTCGCTTTCCTCCCGTCCCGACGCCCCTCGCATCGTGGCGCCGCAGCCGGTGTCACCGAACGAGGAGTCGATCGAGCGCGCGCTGCGGCCCAAGGCGCTGGAAGAGTATGTCGGGCAACAGCGCGCCCGCGAACAGCTTGAGATCTTCATTGCCGCGGCCAGAAAGCGCGGCGAGGCGCTGGATCACGTCCTGCTTTTTGGCCCGCCGGGCCTGGGCAAGACCACGCTCGCGCACATCATCGCCCACGAAATGGGCGTGCAGTTGCGCCAGACCTCGGGTCCGGTCCTTGAGCGCCCCGGCGACCTGGCCGCGTTGCTGACCAACCTCGAGAAGAACGACGTCCTCTTCATCGACGAGATCCACCGCCTCTCGCCCGTCGTCGAGGAAATCCTCTATCCGGCGCTGGAAGACTTCCAGATCGACATCCTGATCGGCGAAGGTCCGGCCGCGCGCAGCGTGAAGCTGGACCTGCAGCCCTTCACGCTGGTGGGCGCCACGACGCGCGCCGGGATGCTGACCAATCCGTTGCGCGACCGCTTCGGCATCGTCTCGCGGCTCGAGTTCTACAACGCCGCCGATCTCGGCCGCATCGTGACGCGCAGCTCGGGGTTGCTCAATGCCGTCATCACGCCGGATGGCGCGGCCGAGGTGGCGCGCCGCGCCCGCGGCACGCCGCGTATCGCCAACCGCCTGCTGCGCCGGGTGCGCGACTACGCCGAGGTGAAGGCGAACGGCACGATCGATGGCGACGTCGCGGGCCGCGCGCTCGCCATGCTTGAAGTCGATCCGCAAGGCCTGGACCTGATGGACAGGAAGCTGCTCGAAGCCATCGTCCACAAGTTCGATGGCGGCCCGGTCGGCGTGGACAGTCTGGCTGCCGCCATCGGCGAAGAGCGCGACACGATCGAAGACGTCATTGAGCCGTACCTCATCCAGCACGGGTACCTGCAACGCACGCCGCGCGGCCGCACCGCCACGCTGACCACCTGGCGTCATCTGGGCCTGACGCCGCCCGCGGGCACGACCGGCGGCAGCGGCGACCTCTTCGGCAAATAGGCTGCCCCGCGCGCCGTCATGCCAACGGGCGGCGCGCAAACCGCGCTGCGGGTTTATGATCCGAGGGTTTCGTTTCCCCCTCGCGATCTAAGGACCTTATTCCATGCAGCCCGAATTGCCCTCCTATGATGACGTCGTGCGCGCCAGCGAGCGCCTGGCCGGCAACGCACACCGCACGCCCGTCCTGACCTCGGCCACTGCCGATGCCATCGCCGGCGCGTCGCTGTTCTTCAAGTGCGAGAACTTCCAGCGCATGGGCGCCTTCAAGTTCCGGGGCGGCTACAACGCGATCGCGCGCCTCACGCCCGAGCAGCGTGCCGCCGGCGTCGTGACGTTCTCGTCGGGCAATCACGCACAGGCCATCGCGCTGGCCTCCCGGCTGCAGGGCGTTCAAGCCACGATCATCATGCCGCTGGATGCGCCTGCGGCCAAGCGCGCGGCCACCGAAGGCTACGGCGGCAAGATCGTCACCTATGACCGCTACACCGAAGACCGCGAGACCATCGCCCGCCGCATCCAGGCCGAAACCGGCGCCACGCTGATCCCGCCGTACGACCACGAGGACGTGATCACGGGGCAGGGCACCGCCGCCAAGGAGCTGTTCGAGGAAGTCGGCGAGCTCGATTACCTGTTCGTGTGCCTGGGCGGCGGCGGCCTGCTGTCGGGCTCGGCCCTGTCCGCCTTCGCGCTCAGCCCGCGCTGCCTGGTGTACGGCGTGGAGCCCGAAGCCGGCAACGACGGACAGCAGTCCTTGCGCAAGGGTGAAATTGTCCGAATCCCCGCGCCCAAGACGCTGGCCGACGGCGCCGCCACTACCCACCTGGGCAATATCACGTTCCCCCTCATTCAGAAGTACGTGCGCGATATCGTCACGGTGACGGATGAACAGCTCGTCACGACCATGAAGTTTTTTGCCGAGCGCATGAAGATGGTCGTGGAACCCACGGGTTGCCTGGCCGCGGCCGCCGTCATGCAGAACGTGGTGCCGGTGCGTGGGGCCCGGGTAGGCGTCATCATCAGCGGGGGCAACGTCGATCTTCCGGCCTACGCCCGGCTGCTGGCGGGCTGACGCGCATCAAGCGGCGCGCGCGGCGGGCGCCCCGCGCGCGCTTGCGCCTGCCGACCTGGCAAGGCAGAATCGAACCTCGATCCTGACGAACCGGAGGCTACGCCATGCGTATCCTTGTCATTGGCGGCACGGGCTTCATCGGCCGCCACTTGGTAGCACGGCTTTGCGCGGACCCGCATCAGATCATCGTGCCCACGCGGCTCATTGCACGCGGACGCGACCTGCAATTACTTCCCACCGTCACTCTGCTTCAGGCGGACATCCATGACGACGCCGCGCTCGACGGCATGGTCCGGGGCTGCGATGCCGTCGTGAACCTGGTGGGCATCCTGCATGGCAATCTGGGCCGGCCGTATGGGTCGGATTTCGCGCGGGCCCACGTGCATCTGCCGCAGCGCATCGCGCAGGCCTGCGTGCGCCACGGCGTGCGCCGCCTGCTGCACGTCAGCGCGCTGGGCGCCGACTCCAGCGGCGACAGCATGTACCAACGTTCCAAAGGCGACGGCGAAGCCGCCATCAAGGCGGCCTACCAAGACCGCGGCGATATCGGCTGGACCATCTTCCGTCCGTCGGTCCTGTTTGGCCCCGACGACAACTTCACCAATATGTTCGCGTCGCTGGCGCGCTGGCTGCCGGTATTGCCGCTGGCGGGCGCCAATGCGCGCATGCAACCCATCTATGTCGGCGATGTGGTGACCGCCATGGTCAACGCGCTGGCCGACACCCACACCTGCGGCAAGACCTACGAACTGGGCGGGCCGCAGGTCTACACGCTGGGCGAGATCGCGCGGCTGTGCGCCGCCTGGAGCGGCCATCCGCGCCCTGTCATCAGCATTCCGATGGGTGTGGGGCGCATGCAGGCCCGGCTGTTCGAGTGCATGCCGGGCACGCCGCTGATGTCACGCGACAACCTGGATTCCCTGCGCCGCGACAACGTCTGCGGCGGGCCGATCGCGCCCGAGCTGCACGTGGTGCCCACGGGCCTGGAGGCCGTGGCGCCGCGCTACCTGCAGCAAGGCAAGGCGGCCTCGCGCCCTTAGCGCACCAGCGCCTTCAGCGCCTGTTTGATGCCGTCGGACACGCCCACGCCTTCGGGCAGCGTCTTCAGCGCCGACAGCGATTCCTTCTCGGAGTAGCCCAGCGCCAGCAGCGCATTCAGGATGTCGGACTGGTTGTCGTGCGTGACGTGCGACGACGCGCCGATGTCCGCGCCCAGCTTGCCGCGCATTTCCAGCAGCAGCCGTTCCGCGGTCTTCTTGCCGATGCCCGGCACGCGGGTCAGGCGGCCCGACTCCTGCAGCGTGATGGCCTGCGCCAGGTCTGCCACCGACAAACCCGACAGCACGGACAGCGCGGTGCGCGCCCCAATCCCGCTGACCTTGATGAGCTCGCGGAACGCGCTGCGTTCGCCGGCCGAGGCAAAGCCATACAGGATGTGCGCGTCCTCGCGCACGGTCAGATGCGTGTAGAGCGTGACGCGGGAGCCCGTGTCGGGCAGCGAATACAGCGTGCTCATGGGTACGTCGATGTCATACCCCAGTCCGCCGACGTCCACGCAGATCGTGGGGGGCAGTTTTTCGATCAGGGTTCCGGTGATTCTTCCGATCATGGTGAGAGGCCTGGCAAGAGTGGGGCCACGCAATGCGCGGCGAATGCGGGGATTCTATACGCGCGGGGCGCTCAGCCGATCAGCCGGCCGTTGCGGATGCGGGTCTTGCCGCCCATGCGCAGCGCGCTGCCCAGGCGTTCCAGCTTGTCCTGCAGCGGACCCACGTGCGCGTGGCAGATGGCGCAGGCCAGCGCGTCGGCCGAGTCGGGGGCGGGCACGCCGTCCAGCGCCAACAGGTGTTGCACCATCATCTGCACCTGTTCTTTCGCCGCGCGGCCGGTGCCGACCACGGCTTTCTTGATCTGCAGGGCGGTGTACTCGTGCACGGCCAGCGAACTGTCGGCCAGCGCGCACAGCGCCGCGCCGCGCGCCTGCCCGAGCAGCAGGGTGGAAGCGGGATTGGTGTTCAGGAAGACGATTTCCAGCGCGGCCACGTCGGGTTGCGTGTCGCGGGCCACCTGGCGCAGGTTGTCCAGGATGACCTTCAGGCGTTCGGACAGCGTCAGCGCCGGCGGGACCACGATGGTCCCGCTGGCCACGTAACGCAGCCGCGAGCCATCGGCATCGATCACGCCGAAGCCAGTGCGGCGCAGGCCGGGATCGATGCCGAGGACGCGCATCAGTGGCGGAAGTGACGGGTGCCGGTCAGCACCATGGCGATGCCGTGCTCGTCGGCCGCGGCGATGACTTCGTCATCGCGCACGCTGCCGCCCGGCTGGATCACGCACGTCGCGCCCGCAGCCACCACCACGTCCAGGCCGTCGCGGAACGGGAAGAACGCGTCGGACGCCACGGCCGAGCCCTTGAGGGTCAGGCCGGCGTTTTCCGCCTTGATGGAGGCGATGCGGGCCGAGTCGATGCGGCTCATCTGGCCGGCGCCAACACCGAGGGTCATGCCGCCGCCCACGAACACGATGGCGTTGGACTTGACGTACTTGGCGACCTTCCAGGCGAACGACAGGTCGTTCAATTCCTGTTCGGTGGGCTGGCGCTTGGTGACGACCTTCAGGGCGTCGCGCGGCACGTTGTAGGCGTCCGGGGTCTGCACCAGCCAGCCGCCGCCCACGCGCTTGATGTCGAAGGCGTTCTGGCCCGTGCCCATCGGCACTTCCAGTACGCGCACGTTCTTCTTGGCAGCCAGGATGGCAAGCGCCGCGCCGTCGTAGGCGGGGGCCAGCAGCACTTCCAGGAACTGCGCGCTGACGGCCTCGGCGGTCGCGGCGTCAACCGGACGGTTGAAGGCGATGATGCCGCCAAAGGCCGACGTCGGGTCGGTCTTGAAGGCCTGCTGGTACGCGCCCAGCGTGTCGGCCGCCACGGCCACGCCGCAGGGGTTGGCGTGCTTGACGATGACGCAGGCGGGCGCCTCGAAGCTGCGCGCGCATTCCCACGCCGCATCGGCGTCGGCGATGTTGTTGTAGGACAGTTCCTTGCCCTGAAGCTGGCGGTAGTTGCCCAAGAGGCCGGCCGGACGCTGCGCGTCCACGTAGAAGGCGGCGCTCTGATGGGGGTTTTCGCCGTAGCGCAGGGCCTGTTCCTGCTTGACCTGCAGCGTCAGCGTGCCGGGCCATTCGTTGCGGGCGGGCACGGCTTCCTGCGCGGGTTCGGCGTCGGTCAGGCTGGTCAGGTAGGCGGCGATGGCGCCATCGTAGGAAGCCGTGTGGGCGTAGACCTTGGCGGCCAGCGCCAGGCGCAGACCGTACGAGGTCGAGCCGCCCTTGTCCATTTCGGACAAGACGCGGGAATAATCGACCGGGTCGATCACGACGGTCACGCCGCCGGCTTCGGTGCCGTGGTTCTTGGCGGCGGCGCGCAGCATGGCCGGACCGCCGATGTCGATGTTCTCGACGGCGTCGGCAAACGTGCAATCGGGCTTGGCGACCGTTTCACGGAACGGATACAGGTTGACCACCAGCATGTCGATGCGATCGATGCCTGCCGCCTTGATCGTGTCCATGTGCTCGGCACTGTCGCGGCGGGCCAGCAGGCCGCCGTGGATCTTCGGGTGCAGCGTCTTCACGCGGCCGTCCAGGATTTCGGGCGAGCCGGTGTGGGCGGCCACTTCGGTGACGGTCAGGCCGGAATCGGCAAGCAGCTTGGCGGTGCCGCCGGTCGACAGCAGGCGCACGCCACGCGCGGCCAGGGCGCGGGCAAATTCAACGATGCCGGTCTTGTCGGACACCGAAAGCAGGGCGGTTTCGATTTTCATGATGGGACGGAGTGGGGCGGGGGCGCCTTTCTCGTTCTGGTCGGATGGGAAATCTGGAGGGGGCGGCGGCGCGACGCAGGCGCCGCCCGCGCGAGGGAAAGCTAAACCTGGATATTGTGCGCCAGCAACTTCTTGCGCAGCGTGTTGCGGGTGATGCCCAGCATCTCGGAGGCCCGGGACTGGTTGCCGCCCGACCGCTCCAACGCTACTTCAAGCACCGGGCGCTCCACGCAGCGCATGACCATGTCCCACATATCGTGGGGCTCGGACTCGCCCAAGTCTTCGAAATAGCGCTCCAGGCTGGCGCGCACGCATTCTTCCAGGACATCTTTCTTGCTCATTTGAGTACAGATATTTTTATGTTGGTGTTTAGGCGGTCATGCCGCCATTAGGGCTTCTGCGGCCGGCGCCGGGGTGGGGGCGCCGTCGCGTGAGAGGGTATCGAACCAGTCCGCCACCGCCCGCCATTGGTCGCGGGTGTTGTCGATCTGGTTCATGCCGGCGCAAAACGAATCCGCGCCCGGCAGGCCGTCCACATACCAGCCTATGTGCTTGCGCGCGGTGCGTACGCCGGTGTGCTCGCCATAGAAACGGTAGTGGTCGTCGAGATGTTCGAGCAGCAGCTCGCGCATTTCCCCATGAGAGGGAGGGGCCAGTGTTTCGCCCGTGCGCAGGAAGTGGTCGATTTCGCGGAAGATCCACGGACGGCCCTGGGCCGCCCGGCCAATCATGACCGCATCGGCGCCAGTGTAATCCAGGACGTGCCGGGCTTTGGCGGGCGAGTCGATATCTCCGTTCGCGATCACGGGGATGCCGATTTCGGCCTTGACGGCGCGGATGGTGTCATATTCCGCCTCGCCCGTATAGAGGTCGGCGCGGGTCCGGCCATGCAGGGTGAGGGCGGCGATGCCGGCGTTTTCGGCCAGTTTGGCCACGCGCAGGGCGTTGCGGCTATTGCGATCCCAGCCGGTGCGGGTCTTCAGGGTGACCGGCACGCCAAGCGGCGCGCAGGCGGCCACCACGGCGTCCAGGATGCGGACTATCAGATCTTCATGGCGCAGCAGCGCCGAGCCCGACGCCACGTTGCACACCTTCTTGACCGGACATCCCATGTTGATGTCGATGATCCGGGCGCCCTTGTTGGCGTTGAAGGCGGCGGCCTCGGCCATCATGGCGGGGTCCGCCCCGGCGATCTGCACGGAAATGGGGGCGATCTCGCCGTCGTGGTTCAGGCGGCGCGAGGTCTTGACGCTGTCCCACAGCTTCGGGTTGCTGGCGGCCATCTCGGACACCGCGTAACCCGCCCCCAGCTTCTTGCAAAGCTGGCGGAATGGACGGTCCGTCACGCCCGCCATGGGCGCGACAAGAACGTTGTTGGGAAGGGTCCACTGGCCTATGCGCATGCTCACATTTTAACCGGCTCGATCGAACCCCCATTTTTGGGGCGCGAGGGCCTGGTAACAAACAGGGAATAAAAGACGGCGATCCAACCCCTATCCGGGGCCGGATCGGGGAGAGGTCAGGCGCGGAATCCCTGCAGCAGGTGTTGCGCGAGCGGGGCGCGGAGCGGGGAGGCAAGGTCCATCCCCAATAGTGCGGCGCCGCAGGCGTGTTCGACGGGCGCAAGCCCGGTGGCGAAGACGCGCGGCATGAAATCGGTGAGCCCGGCGGTGATGAATCGGTCCAGATGGCGCGCGCTGGCGAATTCGGCGAGCGCCGGGCCGGGGTTGGCGCCGGCGTTGGCAGCGCGACGTGAAAGCCAGCCCGCCAGGGTCTGCGCCAGCCGCGCCGCGTCGCGCAGGCCCAGGTTCAGACCCTGTCCCGCCACCGGGTGCAGGGTCTGGGCGGCGTTGCCGATGGCCGCCACGCGGCCGTGCACCTGCGCGCGGCGCGCAGACAGCGCCAGCGGGAACACGTGGCGCGGGGCATGGCTGGACAGGCGGCCCAGGCGGTCGCCGAAGGCCTGCGTCAGCGCGTGGGAAAATGCGGTGTTGTCCAGCGCCGCCAATTCGGCCGCACGGTCAGGCGCGCTGCACCAGACAACCGAATAGGCGTCCGGCATCTGCGGGTGCGGCAGCAGCGCCAGCGGGCCTTCGGAGGTGAATCGTTCCCAGGCCCAGCCGCGCCGTGGCAACGTGGCGTGCGCGGTGGTCAGCACGGCGTGCTGGTCGTAGTCGCGCCGCACATCGGTGGCGCCGGCGCCGTCGGACTGCACGGCGACGCCGCACAGGATTTCTGCGTCGCCCTGCCGGATGCGCACGCCGTCGGCGTCCTGCAGGCCGATCTGCGCCGGCGGGCCCGCCAGCACGGTGACGCCAGACGCCGCCACGCATTCGTCCAATTTCGCATACAGCCCGGCGTAGGCCACCACGCTGCCCAGTTGGGGCACGTTGAAATCGCTGTGCTGAATCAGCGTGCGGCCCAGCCTGCCGCGCTGCGACACATGGATGTTGCGGATGTCGGCCGAACGCTCGGGCCAGGCATGCAGCGACTCCAGCAGCACCCGGCTGCCGTGGTTCATGGCCAGCACGCGCGGATCCGCGGCGGGGACGGCCGCGGCCGGCGTGACGGGGACGGGCGCGCTGCCCGCGAGCAGAGCGATGCGCGCCGGGTCCGGCGCCACGCGCGCCAGCATCAGGGCCAATACGCGGCCCACGGGGCCGGCGCCAAGAATCGCAATGTCGTAGGCGGAGGAAGTCATGCCCGGATTTTACCCGTCCACTACAATCGCGGCAGCCGCCGCAGCCCGGCGCCACGGCTCCCTTACCGGTTGATTGACATGACGCAGGCCCAGGCTTCCTCTTCGCTTTCCGCCGTTTCCGCCCGCCGCCCCCGCAGCAAGGTCGCGGTGGGGCTGCTGGCCTGCCTGTTCGGCGCCTTCGGCGCGCACTGGTGGTATCTGGGCCGGCGCCACGCCTGGCTGGTGACTCTGTACGCGGCCGTGTGCCTGTTCTGCGCGTTCCGCTTCTACTCCGTCTGGTACGACAACCCCGCGTTCTTCCTGCTCTTCATTCCGATGATCGACGGCTTCATCGAAAGCGCGGTTTACTCGCTGATGCCGGACGAGAAATTCGACCGGCTCTGCAATCCGGGGCTGGGCAAGGTGTCATCGACAGGCTGGGGGCCGGTGCTGGTTGCGATCCTGGCCTGCCTGGTCGGCGCCATCGTCACCATGTTCGCCATCGCCATGGTCGTGGTCTACGTGTGGGTGGCCATGGGCTGGCTGGACGGCTACGTGCTGTAAATCGCGCCGCCCTGCTATTCGCGCATCAGCGCCTCGATCTCGGTGGCCTGCACCGGCACGCCGCGGGTGATCAGTTCGCACCCTTCGTCCGTGACCAGCGCGTCGTCCTCGGTGCGGATGCCGATATTCCAGTAGACCTCGGGCACGTCGTCCGCCGGGCGCACGTAGATGCCCGGTTCAATCGTCAGCATCATCCCGGTTTCCAGTGTGCGCCACGGCCGCTCCGCGCCGGTTGCCGTGCCCGGCTCGCGGTAGTCGCCCACATCGTGGACGTCCAGCCCCAGCCAATGGCCGGTCCGGTGCATGTAGAAGCGGCTGTAGTCGCCCGATTCCAGCACGCCGTCCAGCGACCCCTTCAAGAGTTTCAGGTCCAGCATGCCCTGCGCCAGGACCCGCAGTGCGGCCTCGTGCGCGTCGTTGAAGCCGCGGCCCGGCGCGGTGGCCTGGGCCGCCGCGTCCTGCGCCGCCACGGTCAGGTCGTAAAGCGCGCGCTGCGGGCCGCTGTAGCGGCCGTTCACCGGAAACGTGCGCGTGATGTCGCTGGCATAGCTGTCGACCTCGCAGCCCGCATCGACCAGCACCAGGTCGCCGTCGCGCAGCACCGCCTCGCCGGCCGGATAGTGCAGGACACAGGCATTGGCGCCGGCCGCGACGATGCTGTTGTACGCCACCGACTGCGCGCCATGGCGGCGGAACTCATAGAGCAGCTCGGCCTCGATCTCGTATTCGCGCATGCCGGGCCGCGCAACGCGCATGGCCCGCGCGTGCGCGCCCGCCGATATCTTGGCCGCGCGCCGCATCGCCGCGATCTCCGAGGCGTCCTTGATCAGCCGCATGCCGGCCAGCAGTGGACGCACGTCCTGCTGCCGGGTCGGCGGCGTGTGGCCGCCGCGGCTCTTTTCCTGCGCCGCGGCCAGCCAGCGGCGCAGGCGGCCGTCCGTGCGCTTGTCGCCGGCCAGCGGCGCGTACAGCGTGGGGTGGTCCAGCATCAGCGCGGGCACCAGCTCGTCCAGCGCGTCGATGGGGTGGGCGTCGTCAAAGCCGAAGTAGGCCGCGGCGGCCTCGGGGCCGAAGCGCTTGCCTTCCCAGAGTTCGTGCTCGACATGGCGCGGCCGGCAGAACAGCACGGCCCGGTCCGTGGCGCCGGCAACCAGCACCAGCCACGCGTCCGGTTCGGTAAAGCCGGTCAGGTAAAAAAAGTCGCTGTCGTGCCGGTAGGGGTACTCGGCGTCGCGGTTGCGGATGGCTTCCTGCGCCGTTGCCAGGATGGCGATGCCGCCTCCTTCTGCGCGCATGCGCTCCATCAGGCGCTGGCGCCGCGCGGCGAAAGGGGCGATGTCGTCGGGAGGCAGGCTCATGGCGGGCGGGCCGGAGCGGGCAGCCCCGGCAAAGGCGGAAGATGGGGCCTACTTTACCCGCCATCCCGCGAATGCAACACCCCGGCGGTGAATCCGCGATGGCGGCGCGGCGATGACTGGACGGCGCGCGAACCGCTGCTACAATCGCCGCTCTGTCATTGGGGAGTAGCCATCCTTTTCCCCGAAAGGAGTCAGCGTCAACAGACTTGGTGGTTCAGTGCTGCGGAGCAGCCGCTAGAACCCCATGGCGCTGACGGCACCCACGTCCGGCTTGCCGCCGCGTGGATCAGCCAGGCGAGACCTTTGGCCGCGTAGCGTTCACCCTTGGCCGGGCGAGCCGCTGCGTCGCGCCAATGGTATCTGCTCGTCCGGCCGTGTTCCCATGTTGCTCACCCTGTTTCTGTTTTTCCTGTCCGCGGCAGTGATCTACGTCGCGTGCGAGTTCTTCGTCAATGGCGTCGAATGGGTCGGTCATCGCTTCCAGTTGGGCGCGACCGCCACCGGCACCGTGCTGGCGGCCTTCGGCACCGCGCTGCCGGAAAGCGCCGTCACCTTCATGGCCGTGGTCTTCGGCGATACCCCCGAACAGAAGGACATTGGCGTCGGCGCCGCGATGGGCGGCCCCCTCGTGCTGGCCACGTTGGCGTACGCCGTGGTGGGCCTGGCCCTGTGGCGTGCGCGCCGCGGCCAGCCCGCGCAGGCCGACTGTATCAACGCGGACCAGCGCCGGCTGGCCCGCGACCAGGCCTGGTTCATGGGCATCTTCATCTTCAAGGTGGGGCTGGGGCTGCTGGCCTTCGCCTGGAAGCCGTGGCTGGGTTTCGTGTTCCTGGCCACCTACGGGCTCTACATCAAGCGCGAACTGAGCAACGACGAGGAATGCCTGGACTGCGAGGATCTCGAACCGCTCAAGCTGCGTCCGCGCGACCAGAATCCGACGATGTTCTGGGCCGCCACGCAGACCATCATGGCGCTGGTGGTGATCGCCGGCGCCTCGCACGTCTTCGTGAACCAGATCGAACTGCTCGGCATCGCGATGGGCGCGTCGCCGCACGTGGCGGCCCTGCTGCTGGCGCCGGTCGCAACCGAATTGCCGGAGATCATGAACGCGCTGATCTGGGTGCGGCAGGGCAAGGAGCGCCTGGCGCTCGCCAACATCTCGGGCGCCATGATGATCCAGGCCACCATTCCCAGCGCGCTCGGCATCTTCATGACGCCGTGGTTGCTGGACGCGCCGTTGCTCGCGGCCGGCCTGTTCACCATGGTGTCCATCGGCCTGTTGTGGATGCGCTTTCGCCGCGCCGCCATGAGCGTGCCGGCGCTGTCGGCCGTGGGCGGGCTGTATGCGATCTTCGCCGGCTACCTGGGCTGGCACTTCTACGCCTGAACGCGTCCGCCGGACGGGCTGCCCGCGCCTGTCCGGCTTTGCGTCATTTGTGCGTCAAAAATGCGCACAACCCTTGTCCATCAGTACAAACCCGCGTAAACTCGCGGTGTTTTCCATCCCAGGAGCAGTCTTCGTGAATACCGATTCCGGCGAAAGTTGTCGATCTTGCATCGACGTCGCTGTCTGACAGGATCCACGCAGAACTCCGTCTGCCGCATCCTGTCATTCAGGTTGCGGTGTATCCCAAGCGCCAGGCATCAGCCCGGCCCATAGTGCAGGCCTTCGGTCTGCCGGGACTCCCCCCGACATAAACCGCCAGAACCGCCGCTAGTCGCAGCGCCAGCGTTCGTGCACGTTCGTCGTGTCCGCCGCAAGGGCGTTGTCCGGCTGCGCTCGTGTTCGCGATTACGCTCCGCCTTCTTGTCATGGAGGTCGTTATGCGTTTCTTCGACTTGTTCCTGCGCCGCGCCGGCGTGGACCGTGCCACCGCCCTGGGCCGCCGCCGCGGCACGTCCCGGCTGACGGTGATCTGTCCTCGCGGCGAGATCGGCGCCTTGCGCAAGCAGATCTGCCTGGACTTCAGCGCCGCTGGCCTGGACGTCGCGCAAGTGCAGATCGACCAAGGCCAGGATCCGGATCTCGCGTCGGCTTGCATCACCGTCAATTGCCCCCCGGAACTGCGGGCGGAACTGATGACGCAAGCACGCCGCCTGAGCGCCAACCCTTCCGTCCGCCACGTGCATTTCGGCGCGCAGGCCGCAATGGCCTGATCGCGCCTTTCATTTACCCCAGGAGAAATCATGCCTAGCGCCTTAGACCCAGAGCCTCGATTGCGCCCTGTGCGCGGCTCCGGCATGCCTATCTGACCCGTCATCTCCCTGCGAGCCGACTGGCCGGATAGACATCCCGGTCCGTACGGAACCCGCAGCACGGAATCCCCGGCCCACTACGCGCCTCGCGCGCCCCGGCGCCCGGTCCTGATTCCACCGCCCGCTCCCTTTCCGTTTTCTGCACCCGGCGCGCCATAGACGCGATCCGGACACCGGCAACATTGCTCCGGCGCCTGCGCACGCCCGTTTGCGGCGGCCTCTCGGCATTTCCTTGGAAACGCCGCGGACCGCTGCTGCCTGCGCGCGGCCGCCATCGGCAGGGTCGTCCGTGTCTCCCGCAACAACTTTAATAAATGCGGAGCACTCCCATGTTTGCTTTCCTGAAGTCCTTTTTTTCTTCCGCCGCGCGTCTGCGCCGCACCGGCCGGCACTTTCGCCGCGCCCCCATCCTCGAACAAGGCGGAGATCACGCCGCGGCATCGTCCGAGGCCGCCCGCCGCGCCAGCCAGCGCATGGTCGAGACGTCGCGGCTCGGCTTCGATTCGCTATTCGAGCGGTTCGGCAGCGGCTGGGGCGGCCTGTCCGACGCCCAGGCGCTGGCCGCGCGCGAACGCCACGGCGCGAACGAGGTCGATCACGAAAAACCGCTGTCCTGGCCGGCTCACCTGTGGCTGTCCTACCGCAATCCGTTCAATCTGCTGCTGACCGCGCTGGCCGTGCTGTCGTGGCTGACCGACGTGCGCATGGCGGCGCCCGAGGAACAGTCCTGGACGGCGGTCGCGATCATCGGCTCGATGGTGGTGATCTCGACCGTGCTGCGCTTCGTGCAGGAGCAGCGCTCGAACCGCGCCGCCGAAGCCCTGAAGGCGATGGTGCGCAACACCGCGACGGTGCTGCGCAGCGACGCCGGATCGCCGGCCGCCGGGTCGCCGGCCGCCGGATCGCCGGACGCGGGAAATGGTCGCCGCTTCTTCGGCGCCGCCTTGCATGCCACCGGCTCGCAACAGCGCGAAGTGCCGCTGGCCGACCTGGTGCCGGGCGACGTGGTGCTGCTGTCCGCGGGCGACATGGTCCCCGCCGACTGCCGCATCCTCAACGCCAAGGACCTTTTCGTTGCGCAGGCCGCCCTGACGGGCGAATCGCTGCCCGTCGAAAAGCACATGTCCCCGCGCGAGTCATCCGCCAATGCGCTCGAGCTGGAGAACATGGCCTTCATGGGCACCAATGTGGTCAGCGGAGCGGGCAGCGCGCTGGTGGTGTCCACCGGTTCGGATACGTACTTCGGCCAGCTGGCGGGGCGCGTCACGCAGACCTCGCGCGCGCCCACGCAGTTCCAGCAGGGCATCAACCGCGTGAGCTGGATCCTGATCCGCTTCATGCTCGTCATGGCGCCGGTGGTGATGCTGATCAACGGCTTCACCAAGGGCGACTGGCTGGAAGCGCTGCTGTTTGCGCTGGCCATCGCGGTGGGACTGACGCCTGAAATGCTGCCCATGATCGTCACCGCGACGCTCGCCAAGGGCGCCGTGCGCATGTCGCGCCGCAAGGTTGTGGTCAAGCGCCTGGATGCGATTCAGAACCTGGGCGCCATGAACGTGCTGTGCACCGACAAGACCGGCACGCTGACGCAGGACCGCATCGTGCTCGAGCGCCATACCGACGTCTATGGCGCGGCCAGCGACGACGTGCTGGCGTACGCGTACCTGAACAGCTTCTACCAGACGGGCCTGAAGAACCTGCTGGACGTGGCGGTGCTGGAACATGCCGAAGTCGCGCGCAGCCTGGACCTGGCGGGCCGTTACCGCAAGATCGACGAGATTCCGTTCGATTTCTCGCGCCGCCGGATGTCCGTCGTGGTGAACGAGACCGAGAACGGCCGCGACCACCACGAGCTGATCTGCAAGGGGGCGCTCGAGGAAATGCTCTCGGCCTGCACGCAGCTGCGCGTGGGCAATGCGGTGCATCCGCTGACCGACGCCCGCCGGGCCGACATCCGCCGCGTGACCGCCGGCCTGAACCGCGACGGCCTGCGCGTAATCGCGGTGGGCGTCAAAGAGCTGCCGCCCACGCAGCAGGCCTACGGCGTCGCGGACGAATCCGATCTGGTGCTGGTGGGATACATCGCGTTCCTGGATCCGCCAAAGGAGTCGACGGGGCCGGCGCTGGCCGCGCTGAAGGACTCGGGCATCGAGGTCAAGGTGCTGACCGGCGATGTTGAACTGGTCACGCGCAAGGTCTGCCGCGAAGTGGGGCTGGACGTGCGCAAGGTGTACCTGGGCGCCGAGATCGAGGCGATGGACGACGACGACCTTGCCGTCGCCGTGCGCGAGGCCAACGTGTTTGCCCGCCTGTCGCCCATCCACAAGGAACGCATCGTCCGCAGCCTGCGGGCGCAGGGCAACACGGTAGGCTTCATGGGCGATGGCATCAACGACGCGCCGGCGCTGCGGGCGGCGGACGTGGGCATCTCGGTGGATTCGGCGGTGGATATCTCGAAGGAGGCCGCCGACATCATCCTGCTGGAAAAGAGTCTGATGGTGCTGGAGGACGGCGTGATCGAAGGCCGCAAGACCTTCTGCAATATGCTCAAGTACCTGAAGATGACGGCCAGCTCGAACTTCGGCAACGTCTTTTCGGTGCTGGTTGCGAGCGCCTTCCTGCCGTTCCTGCCGATGCTGCCCATCCATCTGCTGCTGCAGAACCTGATGTACGACATTTCGCAGACCGCGATCCCGTTCGACAACGTCGACGAGGAACTGCTGAAGCAGCCGCAGCGCTGGGACCCGGACGGCTTGGGCCGTTTCATGGTGTTCTTCGGCCCGATCAGCTCGATCTTCGATATCGCCACGTACGCCGTCATGTGGTACGTCTTCCAGGCCAACGCGCCCGAGCACCAGACGCTCTTCCAGTCCGGCTGGTTTGTCGAGGGCCTGTTGTCGCAGACGCTGATCGTGCATATGATCCGCACGCGCCGGATTCCCTTCCTGCAAAGCCGCGCTTCGTGGCCGCTGATGGGCATGACGCTGATGGTGATCGCGCTGGGCCTCGTGCTGCCGTTCTCGCCACTGGCGGAGTATTTTCAGTTGCAGGCGCTGCCCTGGAGCTACTTCCCCTGGCTGGTCGGCATCCTGCTCGGATACTGCGTGCTGACACAGGCGCTGAAGGGTTTCTGGGTGCGCCGCTACGGTTGGCAGTAGGCTGATGCAATCGGTGGCGGGTGGCCCCCGCCGCCAACGCAAGGAAAGATCATGAGAATTGCATTTTGCGCCGCATTGGCGGCGGCCGGCCTGATTCCGCCCTGTACCGCGCTGGCCGCGGACGAGGGGACCGGATTGCAGCTGTACGGCGTGGTGGATGCCGGCGTGGCCGTGACCCGGGTGTCGGGGCAGGGCAGCCAGAGCGGCCTGCTCAACGGCGGGCTGACGGATTCGTTGTGGGGGCTGCAGGGGACGGAAGACCTGAGCTCGGGCTGGGCCGCCAACTTCCAGCTTGAAAGCGGCTTTGACCCGTCCAGCGGCAACGCGGCCGACGGCAGCCGCCTCTTCAACTATGGCGCGTGGGTCGGCTTGGCCCACGCGGACTATGGCGACCTGCGGATTGGCCGCCAATACACCGTCGGCCAGACCTACGGCGACGCGCTGGAGATCGCCTCCTGGAAGGACATGGGCATGGGCGCCACGTTCAAGGCGTCGGACAACTACCAGTTCAGCAACATGGTGAACTGGTATTCGCCGCAGTGGCGCGGGTTCCAGGCTGGGGTCGGATACGCCTTCGACGCCGATGGGCAGGACAACTTCCGCACCAACCAGAACACCCGGGCAATCAGTGTGGGCCTGAAGTATGAGGACGGTCCGCTGCTGGCGGTTGCGACATGGGAGCAACTGCGCCTGGCGGGCCCACCCGCGGCGGCCGAGGGGCGTCCGCAGGCGGCGCAGTTGGGCGCCTCATATGACTTCGAGGTGGCCAAGGTGTCGGTGGCGTGGTCGCGCCAGCGCAACGGTTACGTGGGGCTGGACGGCGGCGACCCGGATGGGCTGGGCATCGGGCTGGGGCCGGCCGCCTTCGTGCAGGGCGGCACGGTCGATGCCTGGCTGGTCGGGGTCAGCGTGCCCGCCGGGCCGGGCGCCGTGCTGGTGCAATGGTCCCTGGCCAAACCCGACTGGAATTGGGCCAATGGCATGACGGCGCGCAATGCGCAGGTTGCGACGCTGGGCTATACCTACGACCTGTCGCCGCGCACGACCCTCTACGCTTTCGCCGGCTATGCGTCCAATTACACGCTGGACAACCAGTTCGACCCCGGCAACGCCCACACCACGCGCATCGGCACGGGATTGTCGCACCGCTTCTGACGCTTTCCGCCCCCGGCGGCGCCCGGCAGCGGACAACGGCGGGGTCTACTACAATCGCCTGAGATCGGCGCCGGGCGCGCCGGTCCTTGTCTTCGCGTCGTTTCTCGGATGGCCCGCATGGATAGTCTCGAATGGCTCGTACCCTGGGAGTTCTCTCCCACGCTGGTGGCTTCCTTCCTGGTGGCCATCGTGCTGTTCGTACGCGGCCAGCGGGTCCACCATGTCACGCGCGCGCGCCGCATTCTTTTCTGGACGGGGATGGTCCTCTTGTACCTGTCCCTGCATACCCGCCTCGACTATTACGCCGAGCGCATGTTCTTCATCCACCGCATCCAGCATCTGGTCCTGCATCATCTCGGACCGCTGCTTGTCATGGCCGCCTTCCCCGGACAGGTGATGCGGGCGGGCCTGCCGATGCGCTGGCGCATACGGCTGCGTGATTTCCTGCGCACCGGCGCGGGCCGCGCCACGGTGGCCGTGCTGACCCACAAGATCTTCGTGCCGGCCCTGTTCGTGTTCCTCGTGCTGGTCTGGCTGATCCCGTCGGTGCAGTTCTATTCGATGCTGGATTGGCGCTTGTACCGGGTCATGAACTGGTCGGTCGTGATCAGCGGCTTCATGTACTGGAACCTGATCCTGGACCGCCGTCCCGCGCCGCCGGCGGCCATGTCGCCCGGCGGACGGGTGATCTCGCCCGTGGCGACCATGCTGCCGCAGATGGTCGCGGGCGCGGTCATCGCCTTCACGGAAAGCGACATCTATCCGCTCTTCGAACTATGCGGCCGGGCCATCGCCATGTCGGCCCAGACCGATCAGACGATCGGCGGGCTGACGATGTGGATCCCCGCCGCGCTGGTGGAAGTGATCGGTCTGATGGTGGCATTGGGGACGCTGATGCGTCTTTCCGCCAAGGGGCGGCTGCGCAAGGCGGACCGCGATGCGCGCGCCCGCGCCAAATCGGGCGCGGCGCTATCTTCATAGGCCCGGCCGGAAATGCGGCGCTGATTGGCGCATTCCCGTCAGGCCGTGCCGGTCACTCCGGCAGCAGGCCGTGATACTTCTTGCCCAGCGCCACGGTGGCCTGGAACATGCCCGCCTTGTTGCCGCAGTCGTAGCGCACGCCATCGAAGCGGTGCGCGTAGACTTGGCGCTCGCGCATCAGCGACGCGATGCCGTCGGTCAACTGGATCTCATTGCCCGCGCCCATCTTGGTCGAGCGCAGATGGTCGAAGATCGCGGCTTCCAGCACGTAGCGGCCTACGACGGCCAGCGTCGACGGCGCGACTTCGGGATCGGGCTTTTCCACAATGTGCGTGACGCGCTCGGTGCGGCCGTCGGCGGGCGTCTCGCCCGTGTGGGTCGCCACGATGCCGTACTTGCGCGTGTCGGCGCGCGGCACATCCTGCACACCGAGCACGCTGGCGTTGCGCGCCACGGCCACATCCACCAGCTGCTTCATGGCGGGCGTATCGGCGTCGATCAGGTCATCAGCCAGCAGCACGGCAAAGGGTTCATCGCCCACGGCGGGCGCGGCCGACAGCACGGCATGGCCCAGGCCCAGCGGGGCGGATTGGCGGATATAGAGGCAATTGACGTGCGCGGGTAGAATGCCCCGCACCATCGCCAGGAGTTCGTGCTTGCCCTTGCTTTCCAGGTCGGACTCCAGCTCAGGCGCGGAATCGAAATGGTCTTCGATGGCGCGCTTGTTTCGGCCTGTCACGAATATGAGATCGGTAATCCCCGCGGCAACGGCTTCTTCCACCGCATATTGAATCAGGGGCTTGTCGACCACGGGCAGCATTTCCTTGGGCATCGCCTTGGTGGCGGGCAGGAAGCGTGTGCCCATGCCGGCGACAGGGAAAACGGCTTTACGGACGGGACGCATTGAGACCTCGTTGAGGATTCGATGAAACATTTTAAGCTCATCGCTATCATAGGCTTATGAACCGCAGGAAAATGCCATCCATTTGCTCGATTGCGAAACGGGGCGCGATCGCAAGCCTTTGTGCGGCGCTCGCCATTCCCGTTGCTCCCGTCACCGCATGGGCGCAGCCGGTCGGGCTGCCATCCATGGGCGCCGCCTCGTCGTCAGACCTGTCGCCGATGCTGGAGCGCACGCTGGGCGAAGCGATCATGTCGCAGGGCCGCCGCGACCCTTCCTATATCGACGACTCCGAACTCAGCCAGTACCTCACCACGATGGGGCGCAAGCTGGCGCAATTTGCGCCCGGCGGCGTGCCCGAGGTCGAGATGTTCGGCGTACGCGATCCCGAGATCAACGCGTTCGCGATGCCGGGCGGCTTCATCGGGATCAATACGGGCCTGATCGTATCGTCGGCCAGCGAGTCCGAGCTTGCGGCCGTGGTGGCCCACGAAATCGGCCACGTCGTGCAGCGTCACATCGCGCGCGGCATGACCCAGCAGAATCAGAACGGCATGCTCATGCTGGCCAGCCTCGCGGGCGCGCTGCTCGCGGCGCTGGCGGGCGGCGGCGGCAACTTGTCAATGGGCGTGGCCGCCTTCGGCCAGGCGGCGGCCATCAACCGCCAGTTGGGCTTTTCGCGAGACGCCGAACGCGAGGCCGATCGTGCCGGGTTGCAGATGCTGACCAAGGCAGGCTACGACGCCGACGGCATGTCGCAGATGTTTGCGCGCCTGATGAACGCGTCGCGCCTGAACGAAGGCGCGGGCGGTGGATCGTGGGCCAGCACTCACCCGCTGTCGATCGAGCGCATGTCCGACGTGCAAAACCGCGCCCGCGCGCTGCCGGCAACGCGCCATCTGGACAGCGACGACTTCTGGTACATCCGCGCCAAGATGCGCGTGGTGCAGGGCCGCGATACGGTCGGTCTGCGCACGGCCGGGCAGCAATTGCAGGACGAAGCTCAGGCCCTCTCGGGCGTGCGCCAGTCTGCCGCCTATTACGGGCTGTCCCTGCAGAACTATCAGCGCAACAATCTTGCGGAAGCGGAACGCTATTGGAATCTGGCGTCCGCCGATGGCCGCAGTTCGCCCCAGCTGACCAAGCTGGCCGTCGACATTGCCCTGGCGCGCAAGGATTTTCCGCAGGCGCTGTCGTTGGCCCAGGCGGGCACCAAACGCTATCCGGACCACCGCGCGCTGGGCATCGCATACGCCCAGGCGCTGCAGGGCAATGGGCGGCATGCCGAGGCGCAGGACTACCTGCGCGCCAAGATCAAGCAGTGGGGCAGCGACGAGCCCAGCCTCTACCAGATGCTGGCGCAAAGCGAAGAGCGCAACGGCAAGCCCGTGCAGGCGCGCCGCGACCTGGCGCGCTACTACGTCATGACGGGCGCGTACGCCGCCGCGGAATCGCAGCTTCAGCAGGCGCGCGGCCTGTCCAAGGATTTCTACGAGCAGTCGCAGATCGACGTGCAGATCAAGGAAGTGAAGGACAAGCTGGCTGAAGAGCGGCGGCTGCTCGAGCGCTTCAAGTCGGGTTAATACAAGAGCTGGCCGCGCCTTTACAGCCCGGTTTCGAAGAACCGCCCCAGCCGCTGGGGCAGCCAGTTCAGATGCCCTGGAAAGCTGCCCGTCGGAAAGCCCGCATGTCCGCCATCGGAAGGCTGATGCAGCAGGATGCCCGGCGCGCATTCGTCGGGCTTGGGCAGCGAGGCGGCAGGGATGAAGGGATCGTTGCGCGCGTTCAGCACCAGCGTCGGCACGGCGATCTTGGGCAGCCACGGCTTGCTGGACGCGCGCGTCCAGTAGTCCAGTGCATTGCGAAAGCCGTGCATCGGCGCGGTATAGGTATCGTCGAACTCACGCAGGTCGTGTGCGTGCGCGATGCGCATGACGTCGATGGAACCCGGAAAGCGGTGCGCCTTTTCCAGCACCTTGTGCTTGAGCGTCTTCAGGAAGTGCGCCGTGTAGACGCGCCGGTTGAAGATGCCGGTGGATAGCGTCTTGCCGCAGGCGACCAGATCCAGCGGCGCCGACACGCCGGCGCAGGCGGTCAGCCACGTGGTGTCTTCCTGGTGTTCCCCCAGATATTTCAGCAGCGCGTTGCCGCCCAGCGATACGCCGACGGCATGCCAGCGCGCGTGCGGGATGCGCTGGCGTACGGTGTTCAGCAGGAAACCGACCTCGGCCGAATCGCCGGAGTAATACGCTCGGGCCAGGCGGTTGGGCACGCCCGAGCACCCCCGGAAGTGCGCGATCACCACGATCCAGCCGCGCGCCCGGAAGTAATGCGCAACAGATTGCGCGTAGCGGCTGTTGCTGCCGCCTTCCAGGCCATGGAACAGGATCAGGGCAGGGGTGTCGGGGGTTTGCGGCAGCGACTTCCAGTCGGCGTCCGTCATCCAGCGGGCCGCGGCGGTCTTGCCATTGCCGACCGGGCGTTGGCCGCTTACCGGCGCCCCGTCGGCGGCCTTGTGCGGAAACAGTCCGGGGCCGGTCCAGTCGAAGTCGACGAAGTCCGTATCGGGCGTGTCGACGCGGTCGCGCACGAACGCGATGCGGTGATACTGCGCGAACAGGGCGGCGTAAACCGTCTGGCTGTCGCCCCCGGGAAGCCAGGGAGGGACGGGGCAGGGCGTTGTATCAAGACGAGCAGCGGCCAACTGGGAATCCACCCCGATCAATGAAGCATGTCGGGCACGTCGTGCAGGTCGAGCACCCCGGCTTCAGAGGGCGCCTGCGAGGCATGGTGCATGACCATGCGCCAGCCGGTGGGGCCCTTGTGGTAGATGTTGGTGGCGTAGCAGTTGGCGAACTGCGTGCCCTCACGTGTGCGCACCGCCACCTGTTCGACCAGCACGTGCACCGCGCACATCATGCTGAGCATGACGAGCGGGCGCAGCGGACGCACATGCAGCGGACCGTTGGACAGCACCTGTTGCCAGGACTCGTGCACCGCGGAATGGCCGACGATACGCAGGCCTCCCGGATGGATACATACGACTTCCTCGTCGTCGGCCCAGACCTGCATCAGGCGGACAGCGTCCGCCTGCTCAAGGGCTTCGTAGAACGCGTGTTCTGCTTCTTCGGGCGTGGCGAACATGGCTGCTGAAACGGTTAAGCGTGTTATGGGCGGGGTGGCTCAGTGGTGGCCGTGCAGCACCGTGCCGGCCTTCAGGCGGTACTCGGCGCCACAGTAGGCGCAGCTTGCGGATCCGGTGCGAGCCACGTCCAGGAAGACGCGGGGGTGCATGCTCCAGAGCGGGGCCTTGGGGCCGGGACAGAAAACGGGAAGGTCTTCGGCGCCGACCTCGATGACTTCGTTAGCGCGGGAGACGGCGGCCGGAGCAGCAGCGGTCATGGATATTCCTGAAAAAAGAACCGATATACGGCAGGTTGAAACAATGATGCGGTCTTGCTTCGCAAAACCGCGCGAATCGGACTTCAGACTTTGCTTAGCCAGTGATGGTACTTCGGGTTGCGGCCATTCACCACGTCAAAAAACGCGTTCTGCAATAGTTCGGTGACCGGACCGCGCCGGCCGGAGCCGATCTGGCGGTTGTCGACCTCGCGGATGGGCGTGACTTCGGCGGCCGTGCCGGTAAAGAACGCTTCGTCCGCGATGTAGACGTCGTCGCGCGTCAGCCGCTTGGTGACCACGCGCAGGCCGAGGTCGGCCGCCAGGGCGTGAATGGTCGAGCGGGTGATGCCGGTCAGCGCGGAAGCGATCTCGGGCTCGCAGAGCACCCCGTCCTTGACCAGAAAAAGATTTTCGCCGGCGCCTTCGGCCACGAAGCCGTCAGTGTCCAGCAGCAGGGCTTCGTCGTAGCCGTCTTGCAGAGCTTCGGTATTGGCCAGGATGGAATTGGCGTAGGTGGTGGCGACCTTGGCGCGCGGCATCGTGACATTCACGTGCTGGCGCGCAAACGACGATACCTTCACGCGGATGCCGCCGGAGAGCGCCTCTTCGCCCAGATAGGCGCCCCAGGGCCACGCCGCGATGGCCACGTGCACACGCGCGCCCTTGGGCGACACGCCCATTTTTTCGGGACCGTAGAACACGAGGGGGCGCAGATAGCCGGACTCAAGCTGGTTTTCGCGCACGACCAGCCGCTGGGCTTCGTTGATCGTGTCGCGATCGAACGGCATGGGGATCTGGTAGATGTGCGCCGAATTGAAGAGCCGGTTGGTGTGGTCTTCAAGGCGGAAGATGGCGGTGCCAAGGGTGGAGCGGTAGGCGCGCACGCCTTCGAAGACGGACAGCCCATAGTGCAGTGAATGCGTCAGGACATGCGTCGTCGCGTCTCGCCATGGAACGAGCTTGCCGTCATACCAGATGAAACCGTCACGGTCAGCCATCGACATGGTCTTCTCCACACAGTGCGCGCCAGACCTGCCGCAGCGCGCCAGGCCATGGTGGCCAAGAATCTTGAGGGCGCTATTGTATCAAGCGTCGAGGTTACAATACGGGCCTATTCGCGCACCGGTGCGGGGCCAAGGCCCTCGCGCAGCTTGATGCCGGCGGGCGAACGGGCTGTCGCGTGTTCATTCCCATCGAGTATCCATGTCGTCCTGTCTGAATCGCCAGGGGCCAGCCGTTGTCCTCTGAATCCGCGCTTCCTGAATCCGAAGACCCAGTCCTGGTCCGCCAGGAACGCGTGACCGCCTTCCGTGCCGGCGTCCATGCCATCGTGCCCGCCCTGATCGCCACGGCGACATGGGGGCTGGTCACCGGCGTGGCGATGGTCAAGTCCGGACTGACCGAATCCATGGCGCTCGCCATGACGCTGCTCCTGTACGCCGGTTCGGCCCAGCTCACCTCGTTACCCCTCATCGCCGCCGGTGCGCCGCTCTGGCTGATCTTTGCCGCCGGCTGCGTCGTGAACCTGCGCTTCATCATCTTCGGCGCGGCCTTGCAGCCGTATTTCCGCCACCTGTCCTGGCCCAAGCGCCTGGGGCTCGGCTATTTCACGACCGACATGGGCTTCGTGCTGTTCATGCCCCGTTTTGGCGACTCGGTCGAACGCGGCACGCGCGAGCAGCTCTGGTTCTTCCTGGGCTCCATCGTGCCGGGCTGGCTGGTCTGGCAGTCGTCGTCAATCGTGGGTATTTACCTGGGCGCGCAGGTCCCCACCGATTGGTCCCTGGATTTTGCCGCCGTGCTGGCGCTGCTGGCCATCACGGTGCCGCTGGCCAGCTCCAAGCCCATGCTGGTGTCCATGCTGGCGGCCGGCGTCGTCGCCTGGGTAGGGCAGGCAATGCCCCTGCGCCTCGGGCTGGCCGCAGCGGTCATCTCCGGAGTCATTGCCGGCATGTGGGCCGAACGCTTCTTCAAGGCACGTTCATGACGGATTGGTCCTGGGAACTCTACGTCTATTCGGCCATCCTGCTGCTTGCCCTGTGCAGCGTATTGACGCGCGCGGGCTTCATGCTGTTTGGCGACTACATTCCGCTGTCCGACAATGTGCGCCGCGCCTTGCGCTACGCACCCGCCGCGGCGCTGACGGCCATCGTGGTCCCGGACCTGCTGCCCTGGAAAGCCGGGCTCGGTCCGGTCTTCGACTACAAGCTGGTCGCCGGTCTGGTCGCCATATTGGTGTTCCTGCGCACGCGCAGCGCGGTACTGGTGATCGTGGTGGGCATGCTGGTGCTCTGGGGATTACGCTGGCTGGCCAGCTGACGGCCGCAATTCAACGGTTGCTTCGTCCACCTGGCGGACACGCCGGGAGCTTTTTTCGCCTCGACGGGCGGTTCGATCATGCGGCTGACCGGCCCTCAAACGGACCGTTTGACCGTGTGATAAGGCGGCTGCGCTAAAATTCATCAATCCACAGCAATCCGGGCCTGGTACTGCCCTCATAAGTATCGAATCCAGCATGGATGCCCCGATGCCTTATGTAGCAGTGCATGCAGCACTCTCGTTTTGTTCTTTTTCACTGGTCCCGGTACTTGCCTAACCCCTGATGACTGAAACCACTCAAACCGCAGCACCCACCGCTGACGCGCCCGCGCCCGCGCCGACGTTCGACGATTTCGGATTGCACCCTCTGTTGTTGCAGTCCATCGCCGAAACCGGCTACACCACCCCCACGCCCATCCAGGCGCAGGCCATTCCCGTTGTGGTGTCGGGTCGTGACGTCATGGGCGCCGCGCAGACCGGTACCGGCAAGACGGCGGCCTTCACGGTCCCGATCCTGCATCGCCTGATGCCGCTGGCCAACACCAGTGCCTCGCCCGCCCGGCATCCGGTGCGCGCGCTGATCCTGGCGCCCACGCGTGAACTGGCGGACCAGGTCTTCGAGAGCGTCAAGCGCTACAGCAAGAAGACGCCGCTGCGCTCAGCCGTCGTGTTCGGGGGCGTGGATATCGGTCCGCAGAAAGAAGCGCTGCGCCGCGGCTGCGAGGTGCTGGTCGCCACGCCGGGCCGCCTGCTCGACCACGTCGAACAAAAGAACGTGAACCTCAGCCAGGTCGGCATCCTGGTGCTGGACGAAGCGGACCGCATGCTCGACATGGGTTTCCTGCCGGATCTCGAACGCATCATCCGGCTGCTGCCCGCGCAACGCCAGGGCCTGCTGTTCTCGGCCACGTTCAGCAACGAAATCCGCAAGCTGGGCCGTTCGTACCTGAACCAGCCTGTGGAAATCGAAGTGGCGGCGCGCAATGCCACTGCCACGACCATCACGCAGATCGCCTACAAGATGACCAGCGACGCCAAGCGTGCCGCCGTCGTGCATCTGGTGAAGTCGCGCGGCCTGAACCAGGTCATCGTTTTCTCGAACACCAAGATTGGCACCGCGCGTCTGGCGCGCGAACTGGAACGCGACGGCGTCAAGGCCGAATCGATCCACGGCGACAAGACCCAGGCCGATCGCATGAAGGCCCTGGAAGCCTTCAAGGCGGGCGAACTCGAAGTGCTGGTCGCGACCGACGTGGCCGCGCGCGGTCTGGACGTGGCGGGCGTGCCCTGCGTCATCAACTACGACCTGCCGTACAACGCCGAAGACTACGTGCACCGCATTGGCCGCACGGGCCGCGCGGGTGCGTCGGGCGAAGCCATTGCCCTGTTCACCGCCGACGAAGAGCGCTTCCTGCTCGACATCGAAAAGCTCATCAAGCGCGAAGTGCCGCGTGGCACGCTCGATGTGCCGGCCGACCTGATTGCGCGCAGCCATCGCCGCAGCGATGGCAGCTCGCATTCGCGCGAAGGGCGCGAGGGCGGCCGCGAAAGCCGAGGCGATCGCGGCGACCGCGGCCGTTCTTCGGACCGCCGATCCAGCCATCATGCCGGCGGCTCGCGCCAACCGGTGGATGACTTCTTCCTTAAGCCTTACGAGCCCTCGTCGGCTGCCGCGCCCGCCGACGAACAGGAGTCGCGCAGCAATGCGTCGCCGTCGTCGGCGCCCAAGCGCCAGCTTGCCGTCCTGCTCGGCGGTAGCCGCAAGCCCTGATCGCCCCGCGCGTCGATCCCAACAAAAACCCGCAAGGCCTTCTCAGGCGTTGCGGGTTTTTTGTTGGGCGCGCCGCGATGTCAGGCGGCCAGCATTCGCGGCAGATCGGGCAGGGCGGTGTTCACGGCCGCGCTGTCTTCATTAAGGCTTTCCAGCAGGCGCTCGAGGTGGCCGATGTGCGGCAGCATGGGGCCGTAGAACACGACACGATCGCCGATCTGCACCAGCAGCGTGGGGAAGTTCTCGACGTCTACGTCGCCCAGCAATTCGGCGTGATCCTCGATGTCGACCCACGCAAAGACGTGTTGCGGCAACGCGCTGGCCAGTGCCTGCAATTTGGGCTTGTATTCTTCGCAGGTGTCGCACCAGGCGGCGCAGAAACACGCGATGAGCCAGGCGTTGGGCGTGGCGCCCAGGCGCGTGCGCAGCGGGGCGAGATCAGTACCGGGGGTAAGCAGTGACATGTGAGCGGATCGGGGCGGGTTTGACTATCATACCCGGGTTGTTCACCCCTCAATTTGATTGCCATGACCGTTCTGCGTACTGATCCTCCCACCCCCGGGAACGGCCGCCTGGCCGGCGCCGGCGCGGGCGCCGTAAGCGTGGGGCAGGCGTTCAAGCGCGCGCTCGTGTCGCAGTGCCACCCGACCATGCTGTTCGCGGTGCTGCTGCCTTTTCTCATTGCGCTCGTTGGCGCCATCCTGCTGCTCTGGTTTTTCTGGACGCCGCTGAACGATTGGCTGCGTGCCGAGGTGTCGCAATGGGACCTCGTCAATCGCGTCGACCAATGGTTCATCGCGGTCGGCATTTTTTCGCTCAAGATCTGGCTGATTCCGATCATTGCCGCGGCCATCCTGCTGCCGGTGTCCGGCATCCTGGGGCTGGCCATCGCGGCCGTCTTCGTCATGCCATTGGTGCTGCGCCACGTCGGCCAGCGTGAATACGCCACCGTGGGCCGGCGCGGCAAGTTCTCCACCGCGGTCAGCGTGTGGAACGCCGTGTGGGTTTCCGTGGCGTTCGCCGCCGGCTGGCTGCTGACGCTGCCGCTCTGGCTGGTGCCGCCCATGGCCATCGTGCTGTCGATCTTCTGGTGGGCCTTCGCGTTTTCGCGAATGATGCGCGTGGACGCAATCGTCGAACACGCCAGCCCGGACGAACGCAAACTGATCCTCGAACGCAACAACGGCGGCTTCTGGACCATCGGTCTTATTTGCTCGCTGCTGAACCTGCTTCCGCCCGCGTGGATTATCCTGCCGGTGTTTTCCGCGCTGGTCTACGCGCACTACGGCCTGGAAGCCCTCAAGCGCCTGCGGCAGGACCGCGTCATCGACGTCTGACCGGCGTCTTTTCTCACCAATGGAATCGGACATGGCTGCAGAATCCACCGCCCGCCGTATCGGCCTCATCATCGTCGGCGATGAAATCCTGTCGGGACGGCGCCAGGACAAGCATTTTTCGAAGATCGTCGAGATGCTCGGCGCGCGCGGCATGCACTTGAGCTGGGCCGAATTCCTGCCTGACGAGCGCGACCGTCTGGTGGACGCCTACAAGCGCAGCTTCGCCACGGGCGACGTCGTGTTTTCGTGTGGCGGCATCGGAGGTACCCCCGACGACCATACTCGCCAGGCCGCGGCCGCCGCGCTTGGCCTGCCGCTGGCGCTGCATCCCGAAGCCGAGGAAGCCATCGCGCTGCGCACACGCGAAATGGCGGAAAAAGGGCAAGGCACCGCCGACATGAGTGCGCCGGAAAACCAGCAGCGGCTGCAGATGGGCATGTTCCCCGAAGGCTGCGAGATCGTCCCCAATCCGTACAACCGCATTCCCGGTTTCTTCATCAAGGACCACACCTTCGTGCCGGGCTTTCCCGTGATGGCGTGGCCCATGCTGGAATGGACGCTCGACAGCCGGTATCGTGCGCTGCAGCATGTTCGCGCACACGTCGAGCATTCCTTCCTGGTTTTCAGCATGCCGGAATCGCGCATCACGCCGTCGATGGTCACCGTGGAAAGCCGTTGGCCCGACGTGCGCGCGTTCAGTCTGCCCAGCGTCGGCGAGGCGGGCGGCACGCCCCATATCGAGCTTGGCGTAAAGGGCGAACCCGAGGCAGCCGCAGCGGCGCTCGAGTTCCTGCGAGCCGAAGTTCTGCGCCTGGGCGGCAAGCTGGCACCCCCGGCGGCGGCCTGATTTGCGCGCCGGCGGGGTGCCGCCGGTGGCGCCCGCCGCTCAAATACTGATTGCCAAACCGGCTGGTAAATTTCACAATACGGGATAAGAACTGTTTGCTGCGTTGCCGCAACGCGTGTCTTGCGTGGTGGCACCAGCCCAAAATTCCATGGCCCGTCTTCCCACCCCTCGCAATCCGCTGGACGCCGAAACCGAAGGCGCTTCCGCCCATCCGATCGCCATTCAGGTCATCGAACGCGCGATGCGTCTGCTCGACGCTCTGGCCGCGCAACCGGATCCCGTCACGCTCAAAGAGCTCTCGGCCACCACCGGTCTGCACGCGTCCACCGCCCACCGCATCCTGAACGATCTGGTCGTCGGCCGCTATGTCGAGCGGGTCGACAACGGCCTGTATCAGTTGGGCATGCGCCTGCTGGAGCTGGGATCGCTGGTAAAGGGGCGTCTGAACGTGCGCGAGGCCGCCATTCCCGCCATGCGGTCACTTCACAAGCTGACGGGGCAGACCATCAATCTTTCCGTGCAGCAAGGCGACGAGATCGTCTACATCGACCGCGCCTGGAGCGAACGCTCCGGCATGCAGGTGGTGCGGGCCATCGGCGGCCGCGCGCCGCTGCATCTCACGTCCACCGGCAAACTGTTTCTTTCCACCGGTGACACCCGCCAAGTGCGCGCCTATGCGCTGCGCACGGGGCTGGCCGGCCATACGCGCAACAGCCTTACCGACCTGGACAAGCTGGAACGGGAACTGGCCCTGGTGCGCCGCCACGGCTACGCCCGCGACAACGAAGAGCTGGAACTGGGTGTCCGCTGCATCGCGGCCGGCATCTTTGACGATACCGGCAAGCTGGTGGCGGGGCTCTCCATCTCGGCGCCCGCCGAACGCCTGCAGGACGACTGGATCAAGGCGCTGGTTGAAACCGCCGGCAGCATTTCCGAAGCCCTGGGCTACGAGCCCTCGGTTTCGTCGGGCTTCAATGGCCTGGGCCTGGCGGCCGAAGCCATGCGGCCATAGCCTGGCGGACACTGTAAAAAAGAAGCCCCGTGAAGGGGCTTCTTGTTTTAGGCCGCTTGAAGCAGAGTTATTGAAGCAGGCTTATTGCTTTTCGATGCCGGCCTTCTTGAACAGCTCGGCCCACTGCGGGACCTGCTGTTTGACCTTGGCGGTCAGCGCGTCCGGATTGGCTTCCGACGTCAGCACGGTGGCGCCGAGTTGCTTCATGCGCTCCTGGAACTTGGGGTCGGCCAGGCCGGCCTGCAGGCTCTTGACCAGCTTGTCCACGACGGGCTTGGGCGTGCCCTTCGGCACCCACATGCCATGCCAGATACCCACTTCAAAGCCCTTGTAGCCGGACTCGTCCATGGTCGGCAGCTTGGGCAGCGTGGGAACGCGCTTCAGGCTGGTCACGGCGTAGGCCTTCACCTTGCCGCCTTCGATCTGCTGCGTGGTGTTGGTGGTCTGGTCGCACATCAGGTCGACCTGCTTGCCCAGCAGGTCGTTCATGGCGGGGGCGGTGCCCTTGTACGGGATGGTCAGCAGTTGCACGCCCAGGGCTTCGACCAGCATCGTGCCGCACAGGTGGCTGGCGGCGCCGATGCCGGCGTTGGCGAGCGACACCTTGTCCTTGTTCTTTTTGACGTAATCAGCCAGTTCGGCGATGGTGTTGGGCGGGAAGTCCGAGCGGGCGACGATGGTCATCGGCACGTCGACCACCAGGCCGACCGGCTCAAAGCTGGTGAAGGGGTCGTATCCCGGATTCTTGTACAGCGAGGGGGCGGTCGAGAAGCCGGCGTGCATCAGCAGGATGGAATAGCCGTCCGGCTGGGCGCGGGCGACCTGGGTGGTGCCGATGGTGCCGCCGGCGCCGCCCTTGTTTTCGACGACGACCGTCTGGCCCAGGCTGGGCCGCATGGCTTCCGCAAGGGAGCGGGCGACGTTGTCCGTCGGGCCGCCTGCCGCGAACGGCACCACCATGTTGATGGGGCGTTCCGGGTATTCCGCGTGCGCGGCGCCGGCCGCGAACAGGGCACCGGCCGCGAGCAGGGCCGAAAGCGTGCGGGGAATGAAAGTCATGAGGTCTCCGATTGCAGGGTTTTGCTTGCTGCGATTAGTTATCTTTCGCTGACATATCATTGGTATTTGTCTGTCATCAGCGTGAAAACAGTGTAGAAAAGAATTGATACCGCGTCATGTCCGGTATTTCCCGAGTTCCGGCAAGTCCTTGAGCAGAATCAAGCCTTGGCAGGCGCGTGCACCGATAAAGTGCAAACACTTGTTGCGCCGCACAAAAACTGCTTGACAAGTTTTTCACCGAGTCTAGAATGGCATTTGTGCAGTGCATCAAACGGGCCGGCGGTAGCTTGTAGTACCAGTTTCCGCGCACGTTTTTTATTTCGTCGCAGACAACCATCCTTATTGCCGGACAACCTCCGGCTACCCTGAGAGGAGCATTCTATGAGCGCAATTCCGCAACAAGTTCTGGACCGTCAAAAGGCCAGCATCAACACCATCGTGGCTGCCCAGACGGCCGTCTTCGCCGGCTTCGAAAAGCTGGTTGAGCTGAACCTGAAGGTCGTGCGCGCCACCCTGGACGAAGTCGCCCAGAAGTCGCAGCAAGCCGCTGAAGTCAAGGATCCGCAGGAAGCCGCCGCGTTCGCGTCGGGCCTGCTGCAACCGGGCGCCGAAAAGGCCCTGGCCTACACCAAGCACGTGTATGACATCGTTGCTGGCGTGCAAGGCAGCCTGGTCAAGCTGACCGAAGAACAGATCGCCGAAAGCCAGCAACAGCTGAGCGAAGCCGTCGACCAGTTCTCCAAGAACGCCCCGACCGGCTCCGAAAGCGCCGTTGCCCTGATCAAGTCCTCGTTGGCCACCGCGAACAGCGCCTACGATTCGATGACCAAGGCCGCCAAGCAGGCCGCTGAAGTCGCCGAGTCGAACCTGAACGCCGCCGCCAACGCGACCTTCAAGGCCGCCACGGACGCCGCTGATGCCGCCACCAAGGTTGCCGGCCGCAGCCGCCGCAGCGCCTAAGTATTTGGCGCACGGTGCTGCGCAAAGCGCAGTAATGTAGTACTGTTGAGTGACAGAGCAGAGCTGGAATTAGGGCCACCCACAGGGTGGCCCCTTTTTTTGCCTGCGTTTTTGGCTTTATATGCCGATCAGCGAGGCGCCACGGCGCGCACGCATTCGCCGACCAGGCCGGGGCCGCGGTAGATGAGGCCCGTGTAGAGCTGCACCGCGTCGGCGCCGGCTTCCATCTTTTCGCGGGCCTCCTGGCCAGACAGCACGCCGCCCACGCCGATGATGGCCAGGCTGTTGCCCAGCCTTTCCTTCAGGCGGCGTATCACCGCCAGCGACAGTTGATGCACGGGGGCGCCGGACAGACCACCTGCCTCTTCCGAGTGGGCCAGACCCTTCACCGCGTCGCGCGACAGCGTGGTGTTGGTGGCGATGACGCCGTCAATGCCGTGGCGCGGCAGGATCTCGGCGATGGCGTCGATCTCTTCCTGCGACAAATCCGGTGCGATCTTCACCGCCATCGGGACTCGGCGCTGATGCTGGTCTTCCAGGGCGCGGCGCTTGTCGGCCAACCGCGCCAGCAGGGCAGAGAGCTCGTCGCCGCTTTGCAGCGCGCGCAGATTCTTGGTATTTGGCGACGAAATGTTCACGGTGACATAGTCGGCATGCGGGTACACGCCGTCCAGGCCGATCAGGTAGTCGTCGGCGGCCCGTTCGATGGGCGTGTCCGCGTTCTTGCCGATGTTCAGGCCCAGGATCCCGCCTTGCTTGCGCCACGTGCTGCGCTGCACATTGGCCAGGAACGCATCCAGTCCCTGGTTGTTGAATCCCAGCCGGTTGATCAGCGCATTGGCGCGCGGCAGGCGGAACATGCGGGGCTTGGGATTGCCGGGCTGCGCGCGCGGCGTGACCGTGCCGACCTCGATGAAGCCAAAGCCCAGGTTGCCCAGCGCGTCGATATAGGCGCCGTTCTTGTCCAGGCCGGCGGCCAACCCGATCGGGTTGGCCATCTGCATCCCCATCAGCGTGCAGGGCGCCTTGGGCTGCGCGTGCATGAGCTTGCGCGTGGCGCCGCATTCGTAGGCGCGCTGCAGGCCCGACAAAGTGACTTCGTGGGCGGTTTCCGCGTCCATGGCGAACAGCGCCGGGCGGGCCAGGGGGTAGGCGTGGAAGAGAATAGACATGGGGCGGGATTGTAGAGCGATTTGATCCGTCCCCACCGATCCCGATCGACGCCGAAGCGGATTCAGAGGGGCGGACGCTCCGGACTGTCGCGCCATTCCCCGTCGACCAGGAACTGCGCTGGACGGAAGGCGGATTTGTAGGACATCTTGCGGCTATCGGCGATCCAGTAGCCCAGATACAGCCACGGCAGGTTCAGTGCGCGGCACTGTTCGACCTGCCACAGAATGCTGTACGTGCCGAGACCATCGGCGATGTCCGGGTCGTAGAACGTGTAGACCGAGGACAGGCCGTCGTCCAGCACGTCGATGATGGAGACCATCACCAGCACGCCCTCGGCGTTGCGGAACTCGACCAGCCGGGTGTTGACGCGGCTGGTCAGCAGGAACTGGGCGTATTGCGTGCGGCTGTCTTCGTCCATGCCGCCGCCCGGATGCCGGCCCTGCTGGTAACGGGTGTAGAGCCGGTAGTGTTCGGGCGACCACGCCAGCTCCGCCACGAACGACTGCAGATGCTGATGGTCGCGCCACGCGCGGCGCTGGCTGCGGTTGGGGGCGAAGCCGGCCGTATCTACCCGCACGGGAATGCAGGCCTGGCAACTGTCGCAATGGGGACGGTAGGTAAAGAGACCGCTGCGGCGAAAGCCTTGTTCCACCAGTTGGGAATACGTGCCCGCGTTGATCAGATGCCCGGGCGCGGCGACCTGCGACCGGGCCTGGCGACCCGGCAGATAGCTGCAAGGGTAGGGGGCGGTTGCATAAAACTGCAGCGTGGAGAAGGGGAGTTCTTTCAGCTGGCTCATTGGAGCTGGCTCATGGGAGCGGGCGTATCGGATATCCCGCGTGAAAGCGGCAAACCCGGGACGGGAGTGGCTCAATATTAACGCTTAACGCAGGCTGCAATCCGTCCCCTAGGGTGTATCCGGATGCAGCTGTCCACGCGTGTCCAGCCGGCCGCGCGACCAGGGAATGCCGGGCTGTTGGGTGGCTTGGCGGACGTGTCGCAGAAAGCGTTCCCGAGGCACGGGAGCAGCGCCCATGCTGGCCAGATGGCGCGTCTGCTGCTGGCAGTCGATCCATTCGACGCCCTGCGCATCCAGGTAGCGAACCAGATGCGCCAGCGCGATCTTCGACGCATTCGGGACGCGGGTGAACATGGATTCGCCGAAGAACATGCGGCCGAGGCTGATGCCGTACAACCCGCCCGCCAATTCGCCGTCGATCCAGGTTTCGATGCTGTGCACGACGCCGGCGTCATGCCATTGCCGGTAGGCCTCCTGCATGGCTGCGGTGATCCAGGTGCCCGGCTGGCCCTCGCGCGGCGCCGCGCACGCGGTCATTACCTGCGGAAATACGGTGTCGACCCGCACCTGTACGCTGGGTGTCGCTTCGTATTCCCGCGCGGCGATCTGGCGGAGCAGCTTGCGCAGCGAGTGCGACGGCGCGAAGTCCTTCACGGGCAGCACCATGCGCGGATCGGGACTCCACCAGAGTACGGGCTCGCCTTCCGAGTACCAGGGAAAGATGCCGTTGGAATAGGCCTGGGTCAGGCGTTCCAGCGACAGGTCTGCGCCCGCGGCCAGCAGGCCGTCCGGATCCGTCAGCGCAAATTCCGCAGGCGGAAACGGGGTGTCGGCGGCAAGCCAGGGCAGTTTCAACGGTGGGATTCTAAGGTGTAGTGATGCGGGCCGAAGGTGCCGCGTTTGCGGTCTTCGAAGAACAGGCGCAGGGTGCTGGCGACGGTGCGAAACGCCAGATCGTCCCAGGGAATCTCGGCTTCGTCGTACCAGCGGGCTTCCAGGCTTTCCGGGCCGGGGTCCAGTTCGGGACCCATCGCCTGGGCCAGGTAGAACACGTGCACCTGCTCGATCTGCGGAACGTCGATGATGGTGTAGATGTCGCCCAACTGGATCTTGGCGCCGGATTCTTCCAGCGTCTCACGGGCCGCGCCTTGCGCCGTGCTCTCGCCGAGTTCCATGAAGCCGGCGGGCAGGGTCCACGTGTTGTAGCGGGGTTCGATGGCGCGCAGGCAGAGCAGCACGCGGTTTTCCCACACGGGCACGGTGCCGACCACCAACCGCGGGTTCTGGTAATGAATCGCCCCGCAGTGATCGCAGATGTCGCGCTCGCGGTTGTCGCCTTCCGGCACGCGGCGGTTTACCGGCGAGCCGCACTGGCTGCAAAAGTGGGAACGGCGCGGGGCGGGGAAGTATTCGAGGGGCGATTTGGCGGTCATGGGTACGATTCTAACGGCTGCGGCGGGTCGTGGCGCGCCGGGCCGGCGGGGTGGGCGCGGGGCTGCCGAACCGCGCTTCCAGGTGCTCGACGAACGACCGCACCTTGGGCGACAGAAAGCGGCGGTGCGGGTAGACGGCGACCATGGAGATCGGCGTGTGGGCATAGCCGGTCAGGAGCGCGGTCAAACGGCCGGCGCGTATGTCGTCTCCGACCAGGAATTCCGGCTGCAGGATGATGCCGTGGCCGGCCAGCGCGGCGGTACGCAGCACGTCGCCGTTATTGGCCCGCAGCGCCGCGTTCACGCGCACCAGATGCGTCACGCCGTCTTTCTCGAAATGCCATTCGTTGCCCGTGCTGGCATAGGCGTAGTGCAGGCAGCGATGCTGCTTCAGGTCTTCCGGCACGGCGGGCGAGCCGTGGCGTTTCAGGTACGTGGGCGCCGCGCAGACCAGCAGTTGCTGCGGCGCCAGGGGCCTGGCCACTAGTGACGAATCCACCAGCGGGCCGATGCGCACCGCGACGTCGTAGCCGTCCTCGACCAGATCAACCACGCGATCGTTCAGGTCCAGATCGATCACCACGTCCGGATAACGCTGCAGGTATTCGGCGATGGCCGGCCCCAGATGCAGGATGCCGAAGGACACGGGCGCGCTGACCCGCAACCGTCCGCTGGGCCGCTGGCCTTCGGCCTGCAGCGACAGCTCCAGGTCGGCGACTTCCGCCAGAATGGGCCGGACCCGTTCGTAGAAGGCGCGCCCGGCGTCAGTCATGCTGAGCTTTCGGGTGGTGCGATTCAGCAGCCGTACGCCGTACTTCTGCTCCAGATACGCGATCTGCCGCGTCACCACGGATCGCGCCTGACCCATCTTGTCGGCAGCCGCCGCAAATGAGCCCAGTTCCACGACCTTGGCATAGGTCTGCATGGCGGTATGGGTGTCCAAGATTGTTTCCTATCGAGGAACAATAATTTGCAATTCTGCATGTTTATCTTTGTTTTTGGAATCGCAAGAATACGGCCCATGAAGAATCTGCCCGTTCCGGACGATTCGCATTTCTGCACAAGGATGACTGCAATGATTGATTCCCGTACCGCGCCGTATGCCGCGCTGCTCCTGCGCGTGGCGCTGGGCGTGATGTTCCTGGCCCATGGCCTGACCAAGCTGCTGGTGTTCACGCTTCCCGGCACCGCGCAGTTTTTCGCCAAGATCGGCTTTGCAAGCTGGCTGGCCTATCCCGTCACGTTCTTCGAAGTGGCCGGCGGCATCCTGCTGATCCTGGGCGTGGTGCCGCGCTGGGTGGCTGCGATTGCCGTGGTGCAGCTCTTTGCGGCCTCGACGGTCCACTTCGGCAATGGCTGGGGTTTCGGCAACCCGGGTGGCGGCTGGGAATATCCGATCTTCCTGACGGTGGCGGCTGCCGTGCTGGCGCTGCTGGGCGACGGCAAGTTCGCGCTGGTCAAAAGCGGCCGCCGCTGACCGCTCCGCGCATCACACTGTTGACCGGGCCGGACGTGGCCTGCGCGAGGGCGGGGCCATAGAATGGCCTCGCCCTTTTTCACTTATTACTGGAGTCGCTATGTCACGGCCTGTGTTCATGCGCGCGTTTGCTGCACTGCTATTTTCCGCCCTGGCCTGCACCGTTCAAGCCTCCCCCGAGCAGGAAGCCGCCAACAAGGCGGCCGTGCTGGCGTTCTATGAAAAAGGCCTGAACCAGAAAGACGCGGACGCCGCGCTCGAGTACGTGGGCGATCGCTATGTGCAGCACAATCCCAACGCGGCGGACGGCCCGGAAGGCTTCCGGCAATTCATCGCATTCCTGCGCGACAAATATCCCGCCTCGCATAGCGAAATCAAGCGTGTGTTCACTGACGGCGATTACGTCATCCTGCATGTCCACGCGGTGCGCGAGCCGGGCACGCGCGGCAACGCCATCATTGACATCTTTCGCCTGGAAGGCGGGAAGATCGTCGAGCATTGGGACGCCGTGCAACCCATCCCCGAGAAAGCCGCCAACGGCAACGGGATGTTCTGAGTTCGCGCTGACCTGTCAGGCCGCGGGGGCGTGCGGGGCGGGGTCGAATCCCAGGCGCGCGGCGATGTCTGCCTGCGCGATTGCGTGCAGCGGCGCAGCCGCGTACACGTCAGGCCAGACGGCCGTCATCGAATGGCTAGCCGCCAGTTCGGCCAGCGCGTCCATCAGCGGGGCACCAGCTTGCGTCCGCATCATCTCCAGCAGCGGCTGCAAATCGCGGTCCAGCACGATGCCGGCGCCCATCGGCGTCGATGCGTAGAGCTGGCCTTCATCATCCAGCCACCACGCGCTGACCGCGTCGACGGACGCGTCCGTGTGCGTGATGAGGCTGCGATTGTCATCGGCAAGCCGCAACACAAAGGGCGCCGCGTCCAGGCGCACGAATACCCGCTGCGGGCCGTTCTGGAAAAACCAGCGGCCCGCATCATCGCGCTCGTAGTTGCGGCTGATGAACTCCAGGATCTGCGTATTGGTGATCGGCTCGCCCGGCCCGCCGTCATTGGCCTGGCCTTGCGGATGAAGACGCCAGCGGCCGCGCGCATCCAGCGACAGCCATCCGTAGACGGCCGGCACATTCGGCCAGCGGGCGAGGGCGTCCTTTACCGATTGATCCATGGTCTCAGGGGCGGATGACGATCGTGGGCGAGATGACGATGCCAGGTTGCACCGGCATCACCGGTACCGCCACGGGTTGCGGCGCGTAGCCATAAGCATAGTCGTCACGGCATTTGCGCTTTTCGCTGTAGTCGCCATTGCGCTTCCACTTGCGTTCGACCTTGCAGGCGCCATCCCAATACTTTTCCTTGTACTCGCCGCCCTTGTGGCGGTGGTGATGGTGCTTGTCGTGCGCCTCCGCGGCAAGGGGCGCAAGTGCGATCAACGCGGCGGCGGACAGGCTCAGGAAAGCGGGGCGGGTAGCAAAGCGGCGCGGCTGCGATTCCGGGATGTTGTGCATGGACTCATCGTTCAAATGAAAACGGGGTCACCATAACAATCATCCGGCTGACCGGGCGTAGGGATGGGTAACGAGATGCAGGGGAGGGGGGAAAAGATGCTGGAGGCGCAAGCCGGAATCGAACCGACGTACACGGATTTGCAATCCGCTGCATAACCACTCTGCCATTGCGCCAGCACTTGCAAGAAAAAAGGAAGCGCGGTGTGGGCCGATGCTTCCTCTTTGTATTTGGAGCGGGAGACGAGTCTCGAACTCGCGACCTCAACCTTGGCAAGGTTGCGCTCTACCAACTGAGCTACTCCCGCGGGGGTACTGCTTTGCTGCTGTATTACTGCTATTCACTTACTGCTATTCACTTATTTTGATGAATGCCTGTTTTGGTATCAGGGCTGTTCACCAAAGACAGCGATTGTACATGCTTTTAAGGGTCTTTGCACTGCAGACCGAAATCTGGAGCGGGAGACGAGTCTCGAACTCGCGACCTCAACCTTGGCAAGGTTGCGCTCTACCAACTGAGCTACTCCCGCATTTGCATACTGCCCTAGTCGCTGATGGCCCGTTTGGATCTTGACGATTCCGGCGGCTGTGCGATCAGCGAGGCGAGAGTATACATTAATTTTTTCATCCCTCAAGCCGGTCCGTGTGTACGGCAAGGCTTGGCCTTCAGGCATGAAAAAAGGGCCTTTCGGCCCTTGCTTTCAACGATCTGCAGAATTGAAAAACGCTGCACATCAAAATCTGGAGCGGGAGACGAGTCTCGAACTCGCGACCTCAACCTTGGCAAGGTTGCGCTCTACCAACTGAGCTACTCCCGCATTGGTTCCGCAAACTGCTCAGAACCGCTTTTCTTATTCACTCTGATCAACTTGGTTATCGATCAGAAGGCGCGCAGTCTAGCACGATTTTTTGAGCTTGTCCTGAGCCGGTCTTGCTGGCTGTGATTTGAACTTCAAATCGGGTCAAGCACTCAATCAAGTAAACTGAGCGAAGACAGAAACTATAGCACACCACGTAGCACCCATGTCAAATTCCTTCGCCGGCCCCGCGCCCGATTCCTTGTCTCCGGCCGTGCAGGACCTCACTCGCCTGAATACGCTGGGACTCGCATCCCGGTCCGACGCGTTCGTCGCGGTGCGCGATCCGGCGCAATTGCCTGCCTTGTCGGCGCTCGCGCAAGCGGCGCCGTCGCTGCTGGTGCTGGGCGGAGGCAGCAACGTGGTGCTGCCTGAGCGCGTGCCGGGCCTGGTCGCTCGCGTGGCTTTCCAGGGCGTGCGCCTCGTGGAAGCGCGGCCCGACGCTTGGATCGTCGAAGCCGCGGGCGGCGAGAGCTGGCACGGTTTTGTGTCGGCCTGCGTGGCGCAGGGCTGGGACGGCCTCGAGAACCTGGCGTTGATTCCCGGTACGGTGGGCGCCTCGCCCGTGCAGAACATCGGCGCGTACGGCGTCGAGCTGCAGGAACGCTTTCATGGCCTGACGGCGTGGGATGTGCGCAAGGCGCGCTTTGTTGAGATGCAGGCGGCCGATTGCCGGTTTTCGTACCGCGACAGCACGTTCAAGCATGACGAGCCCGGCCGCTGGATCATCGTGAGCGTACGCTTCGCGTTGCCGCGGCCCTGGCGGCCGGTGCTGGAATATCCCGATCTGCAACGTCATGCGCGGCTGGCGGCCGGATCGCCCCGCGCGCGCGACGTGTTCGAGGCGGTCTGCGAGATCCGGCGCGCCAAGCTGCCGGACCCCGCCGTCACCGGCAATGCGGGCAGCTTCTTCAAGAATCCGATCGTGCCGCCTGCGCAGCGCGACGCGCTGGCGGCGCGCTTTCCCGGCCTCGTGTCGTATCCGCAGTCTGATGGCCGCCACAAGCTGGCTGCCGGCTGGCTGATCGACCAATGCGGCTGGAAGGGCAAGGCGCTGGGCGCAGCTGGCGTGCACGATCGCCAGGCGCTCGTGCTGATCAACCGCGGCGGCGCCACGGCCGCGGACATCATGGGCCTGGCGCGCGCGGTGCAGGACGCCGTGGCTGAGCGCTATGGCGTGCGGTTGGAGCCCGAACCCGTCGTGGTGTGACCGGCCGGGCCTGAAGAACGGCAGGAACACGGCATGAAAAAAGGACCCCGAGGGGTCCTTTGTTTTTGGCGCCGTGGATTGGATCAGAGTCCCAGCACGGACTGCATGTCGTACAGGCCGTTGGTCTTGCCTTCCAGGAAACGCGCGGCGCGCAGCGCGCCTTCCGCGTAGGTCGCGCGGCTGGACGAGCGGTGCGTGATCTCGATGCGCTCGCCGATGCCGCAGAACGACACGGTGTGGTCGCCGACGATGTCGCCGCCGCGCAGCACCGAAAAGCCGATGGTGCCGGGTTTGCGCACGCCGGTGTCGCCGTGGCGGCTCCACGTGGCGACATCGGGCAGCGCGACGTCCCAGGCGGAAGCAATGGTCTCGCCCATCTTCAGAGCGGTGCCCGACGGCGCATCGACCTTGTTGCGATGATGCGCTTCGAACACTTCGACGTCATAGCCGGCGTTCAGGATGCGGGCCGCCATGTCCAGCAGCTTGAGCGTGGCATTGACGCCCACGCTCATGTTGGGGGCGAACACGATGGCCGTCTTTTGCGCAGCGACTTCGATCGCGGCGCGGCCATTGTCATCAAAACCGGTCGTGCCAATGACGGCTTTCACGCCGTGTTTGACGCAGGCTTCCAGGTGCTTGAGCGTGCCTTCGGGGCGGGTGAAGTCGATCAGGCAATCGGCGCCGGCAAGGGCGTCCAGATCGTCCGTGATGGCCACGCCCGTCTGCTTGCCCAGCGTGGCGCCGGCATCGCGGCCCAGCGAGGCGGAGCCCGGAAGGTCCAGCGCAACGGCCAGTTCCAGGCCATCGGCCTTGAGAATGGCCTCGATCAACATCTGGCCCATGCGGCCGTTGGCGCCGGCAATAGCAATACGCATAAAAAATCCTTGGATTTAGAGCAGCGGCTCGGGCGCGTTGCCCGGCTGGCCCGGATACTGGTTGAGCGGGCTGACGGGCGCATCGGCGTCGCGCTTCTGTTCGTCCTGCTCTTCCTTGACGCGGGTCTCGTCCTGATCCAGGCGCTTGTCGGTTTTTTCGTCGGAAATGGCGTCCGGCGTGTTGATCTGGTAGGGCTGCAGGTCAGGCTGCTTGTCGCCTTCCCAGCGCACGAGGCGGTCGTTTTCGAACCAGACGGTGAATTTACGCTCTTGCGAGTTGCCGTAACCGGGCTTGAAGTAGTACGGGTAGTCCCAGCGGTTGGCGTGCAGCACGCTGGTGAGCGTGGGGCTGCCGAGCGCGAAACGGACTTGTTCGCGGGTCATGCCGGGCTGGAGCAGTGCAACCTGTTCCTGCGTGATCCAGTTACCCTGCTGGACCGGAGCTTTGTACGGAAAGCCCCATTTGTTCGAGGTGCAGCCCGCCAAGGCGACGGCCAGGGCGGCGACGGCCAAACCGGTCTTCAGAGAGCGGGAGGGAATACGTGCAAACATGGACACTACGCGCCCCTATTATTTGGAAGCAAGCAAAACCGTTATCATAAAGGTTTCATAAGGATAGTTCCGCCAGGCGGCATGAATTCGGCGAGCCGGCTTGCGGTGACCCCAGTCCTTGCCCATGCCAACGCGGACGGAGAGCGATTACACCATGAGCGACCAAAGCGAACTGAAAAACATGGGTTTGAAGGCGACTTTTCCTCGCCTGAAGATTCTTGATATTTTCCGCAAATCGGGTGAGCGGCACCTGAGCGCCGAAGACGTCTACCGCGCCCTCATCGGCGAAAACGTCGAAATCGGCCTGGCTACCGTCTACCGCGTGCTGACCCAGTTCGAGCAAGCCGGCATTCTGGCACGCAGCCAGTTCGACAGCGGCAAGGCCGTTTTCGAACTGAATGACGGCGACCACCACGACCACCTCATCTGCACCAATTGCGGAAAGGTTGTCGAGTTCTCGGATCCCGAGATCGAAAAGCGCCAGCAGAAGATCGCCAAAGACAACTCCTTCGCGCTGGAAAGCCACGCGATGGTGCTGTACGGCGTCTGCGGTAGCTGCCTCAAGGGCCGTTAAGCCCGGCTTGACAGGCAAAGCGGCCGGCGCGTCCGGCGGCTTAGCCGAAAACAAAAGCCCCTTCAGATTGAAGGGGCTTTTTGCGTCTTGCGCTGGCGCATCGGTCAAACGATGCGCAACGTGGCGCCAGACTCAGGACGCGGTCTGCCCGAACCCTTCCAGCATTTCGCGCGCGTGTTCGCGGGTGGTCGCAGTCAGCGTCATGCCGCCCAGCATTCGTGCGATTTCCTCGACGCGGGCTTGGGCGTCCAGCGGTTCGATGCTGGAGCGCGTGGTGCCACGGGATTCTGCCTTGCTGACCAGGAACTGGTTGTTGGCGCAGGCCGCGACCTGGGGCAGGTGAGTGACGCACAGGACCTGATGGCGTTCGCCCAGTTCGCGCAGCAGCTTGCCGACGGATTCGGCGACTGCGCCGCCCACGCCGCTGTCGACTTCGTCGAAGATCAGCGTGGGGACGCGCGCCGCGCGGCTTGCGATGACCGACAGCGCCAGCGAGATGCGGGACAGTTCGCCGCCGGAGGCGACCTTGGCCAGCGGACGCGGGGTGGTGCCGGCGTGGCCGGCCACCAGGAATTCGACCTGTTCGCTGCCGTGCGCGGAAGGCGCGGACGGCGCGAGTGTCGGTTCGAAGCGGCCGCCCTGCATCGCGAGCGTCTGCATGGCCTGCGTGACCTGCTTGCCCAGATCCTTGGCGATCTTGCGGCGCGCGTTCGTGAGCTTGGCGGCGACCGCGTCGTATTGCGCTTGCGCCGTGGTGGCCTGGGCGCGCAGCGCGTCGATGTCGCCGGCGGCCTGCAGGGCCGCCAGCTCCGAATGCAGGGATTCCCGCAATTCGCACAACGCATCGGGTTCGGTGCGGAACTTGCGGGCGGTCTCAAACACCAGCCCAAGACGTGCTTCCACGTCCGCAAGCCGCTTCGGGTCGAGTTCGACCCGGCTGACGTAGTTGTTCAGGTCGGACACAGCCTCGCTGATGGCGATGCGGGCCGATTCCAGTTCGTCATGGACGCCCTTCAAGCCCGGATCGTGCCGCAGCATCTGCTGCAGGCGCTGGTTCGCGGCGGTCAACCGGTGATGCGCCGAGTCGCCTTCGCCGTCCAGCGTTTCAAGAATTTGCGAGGCCCCGTCCAGCAGCGACTGCGAATGCGACAGGCGCGTGTGCTCGGATTGCAGGGCTTCCCATTCGTCCGGTCCGAGGTTGAGCTGGTCGAGCTCATTGACCCGCCATTGCAGGCTTTCGCGTTCCGACGCCAGGCTTTCGGCGTCTTTTTCGGCGGATTCCAATTGGCGCGCCAGGGCGCGCCATTGCTTCCACGCCTGGCCGACGGCGTGACGCAGGTCGCCATGGCCGCCGTGCGCGTCGAGCAGGTCGCGCTGGGCGTCGGGACGCATCAGGCTCTGGTGCGCGTGTTGGCCGTGGATGTCGACAAGGCTGTCGCCAAGTTCGCGCAGTTGCGCCACGGTGGCCGGCGTGCCGTTGATGTAGGCGCGGCTGCGCCCTTGCGCGTCGATGACACGCCGCAATGAGAGTTCGTCGTCGGCGTCGATCTCGCGTTCGGCCAGCCACGCATGCAGGGCCTTCGGGGTGTCGAATACGGCGGTGATGTCGGCGCGGGCCGCGCCTTCGCGCAACATGCTGGCGTCGCCGCGCTCGCCAAGGGTGAGCGCCAGCGCATCGACCAGGATGGATTTGCCGGCGCCGGTTTCGCCCGAAAAGACGGTGAAGCCGGGACCGAAATGGATTTCGGTCTGTTCGACGATGACGAAGTCGCGGATGTGCAGGGTGCGCAGCATGTCGGGGCGCTAATTACTCTACGTTGTCGGAGGCTTCGGGCATCAGGTTCCAGTGCAGCTTGCGGCGCAGGGTGGAGAAGAAACTGTAGCCTTCGGGATGCACGAATCGGATGGTATAGGGCGCGCGCTGCACGACGATGCGGTCGCCCGGTTGCAGGTCGGACCAAGTCTGCATGTCGAAGTGCACGCTGGCGCCGACTTCGACGCGGCCCATGGCCGTGAGCGTCATGTTGAGCACGCCCGTGTCCGGGATGACGATGGGCCGGTTTGAGAGCGTTTGCGGCGCCACCGGCACCAGCACCATGGCGTTCATGCCCGGATGCAGGATGGGGCCGTTGGCCGACAGCGCGTAGGCGGTGGACCCGGTGGGCGTGGCGATGATCAGGCCGTCGGCGCGCTGGGTGTACATGAACGCGCCGTCCAGTTCGACCCGGACCTCGATCATGCCGCCGCGGCCTGCGCGGTTCAGGACCACGTCGTTCAGCGCCGAAGCGGAGTACATCTTTTGGTCGCCGCGCCACACGCTGCCTTCGAGCAGCATGCGGTCTTCGATCTGGAAGCTGCCCTCGAGCACCCGCGCAAGCGCGGCGTGCGCGTCCTGCAGTGCGATGTCGGTGATGAAACCCAGGCGTCCGTGGTTGATGCCGACCAGCGGCATGCCGTACGGCGCGAGATGACGGCTGGCGCCCAGCACGGTGCCGTCGCCGCCCATGACCACGGCCAGCGAGGCGGTCTTGCCGATTTCCTCGAGCGTGGCGATGGGGTATTCGGTCAGCCCGGTATTGCGCGCCGTGTCCGAATCGATCAGCACATGCCGGCCCGCTTGCGTCAGCGCGTGCGCAAGTGCTCTCAGCGGTGTGTCCAGGCCGGTGTCCTGGTATCTGCCGATCAGGGCGACGGTGGGAAAGTGCATGGCTGCGTACAAATGAAAAGGGGCAAAACCGCAAAGCTGAATGCGCCCAGGATGGGCTAATTAGCCGATTATATGGGGCCGTATATCGGGTTGCGGGACAAAAATCGCCCCAACCGAAAAAGATTCCCTAAAATAGCCGCTATGGATGACCGCGCACGCGCATTACTGAAAGCGTTGATAGAACGCTACATCGCCGATGGGCAGCCAGTCGGCTCGCGGACGCTATCTAAAGTCTTTGACTTGTCCCCGGCCACCATCCGCAACGTCATGGCGGACCTGGAAGAGCTGGGGCTGATCCATAGTCCGCATACTTCCGCCGGCCGTGTACCCACGCCGCGCGGTTACCGCATGTTCGTCGATTCGCTGCTGGCGGTGCAGTCGTACCAGCTTCAGCCGCACAACATGGGCGAAATGCTGTCCGCCGCCGAACCCACTCGCGCCGTCAACGCGGCTGCGGCGTTGCTGTCGAACCTGACGCAGTTCGCGGGCGTGGTGCTCACGCCCAAGCGGGCCCAGGTGTTCCGCCAGATCGAATTCATCCGCCTGTCCGACAAGCGCGTCCTGCTGATCATCGTGACGCCCGATGGCGACGTCCAGAACCGCATTCTTTTCGTCCAGCGGGATTACGCCGAATCCGAGCTGCTGGAAGCCGGCAACTTCTTCAACATGCACTTCGCCGGCAAGTCCTTCAATGCCGTGCGGCAGACGCTGTCGACCGAGCTGGCGCAGTTGCGCGAAGACATCTCGCGCCTCATGCAGGCCGCCGTCGAGGCCAGCGCCGAGGCCGCCGAAGACGGTGATGCCGTGGTCATTTCCGGCGAGCGCAAGCTGCTGGACGTGACCGACATCGCGTCCGACATGGACCGGCTGCGCAAGATGTTTTCGCTGTTCGAGAAAAAGACCGACCTGCTCCAGTTGCTGGATGTCTCCAGCCGGGCGCAGGGCGTGCAGATCTACATCGGTGGCGATTCGCAACTGGTGCCCCTGGAAGACGTTTCCGTCATCACCGCGCCGTACGGCGTGGACGGCAAGGTGGTGGGCACCCTGGGCGTCATCGGTCCGACCCGCATGGCCTATGAGCGCGTCATACCCATCGTGGACATCACGGCGCGCCTGTTGTCCAACGCCCTCAGCCACAACCAGTAGTCCCATTCAAAGCTACATCCTCCTTGCGGAGGAAGGGGAGTTTTTGTGTTTCTTCGCCTGTTCAAGTATCTCTGGCCTGAGCGCTACCTTCCTGAACCCGAGCAAGAAGACCCCTTCAATGAAGATCCGCCGCCGCGGGTGCCCGGCAAGGTCGGCGTGCTGCTGGTGAACCTGGGCACGCCCGACACGCCGACGGCCAAGGACATCCGCAAGTATCTGGGCGAATTCCTGTCCGACCCGCGCGTCATCGAGATCCCGCGCTACCTCTGGAAGCCCATCCTGCACGGCATGGTGCTCACGCGCCGCCCCAAGCGGCTCGAACCGCGCTATGCCGGCATCTGGATGAAGGAAGGCTCGCCCCTGATGGTCTACAGCCAGCGGCAGACCGACGGCGTGCGCGCCGCCCTGCAGGCGGCCGGGGTGGATGCCGCGGTCGAACTGGGGATGCGCTACGGCAATCCCTCGATCCCGCTCGCCATCTCGAACCTTCGCAAGCAAGGCTGCGAGCGCATTCTGACGGTGCCCCTGTATCCGCAGTACGCCGCCAGCACCACCGCCACGGTCGTGGACGCGGTCACCCGCTACATGGGCAAGCTGCGTGATCAGCCGGAAATGCGCTTCATCAAGCGCTTCCACGACGATCCCGCCTACCTGGACCCGCTTGCCGCGCGCATCGAGCGGTACTGGACCGAACACGGCAAGCCCCAGAAGCTCGTCATGAGCTTTCATGGCCTGCCGCGTTACTCCATCGAGCTGGGCGACCCCTACTACCGCGACTGCATGGAAACGGCCCGGCTTCTGGCGCAGCGGCTTTCGCTGCCCCGCGACCAGATCGAAGTTACCTTCCAAAGCCGGTTTGGCACCGCCCGCTGGCTCGAGCCATACACCGAGCCGACGCTGAAGGCATTAGCCGCCTCGGGTGTCACCGAGGTCGATGTGGTGTGCCCGGGATTTGTGGCAGACTGTCTCGAAACCCTGGAAGAAATCAGCCTGGAATGCCGCGACGCCTTCCTGGAGGCCGGTGGCAAGCAGTTCCGTTACATTCCTGCCATCAACGACGATCCGGCCTGGATCGCAGGATTGTCGGGGCTGGTGGAACGATACTTGCAGGGGTGGGTTCCAGACACCACGGACTTGAAGGAGAAGGCGCATGCACCATGATCCCAAGACTGGCGAGCCGGTCAAGAAGGGCAAAGTCAGCACTCCCGTCGACGAGGATCGCGTCGAACATGACCTGGATGAGGCCCTGGCCGACACGTTTCCGGCGAGCGATCCGGTCGCGATTCCCTCCGATCCGGATGCCGACGACAGGCGCGTGGACCGCGCCCTGAAGGAAAGTTTCCCCGCCAGCGACCCCGTGGCTCCCGCGCAGCCGAGCAAAAAGTAGGCAATCCGCCGCCCGGTGCCCGGCCGTGGCGCCGGGCCTTGGGGAATATTTCGCTTAACCGGGCTTGAATTAGGGGTATTGGCCCCCATTCATGTCTGCGAAAGCCATTCTTTTTGGAGGATTCCCCATGACGGCACCCCACGAGCCTGCTGACCAGGCGCCCGAAGTCGGCCAGAACGCCGATGCGGCACCCGCCGCCCAGGACGCCGCGCAGGCCGAGCTGAACGAGTTGCGCGCCCAATTGGACGCCGCCCAGGCTACCGTCAACGAGCAGCACGACCAGCTTCTGCGTGTGCAAGCCGAAGCCGAAAACGTGCGCCGCCGCGCCCAGGAAGAAGTATCCAAGGCGCGCAAGTTCGGCATCGAATCGTTCGCCGAAAGCCTGGTTCCGGTCAAGGACAGCCTGGAAGCTGCCCTGGCCCAGCCCGATCAGACGGTCGAAACCCTGCGCGAAGGCGTCGAAGTCACCCTCAAGCAGTTGGCCGCCGCCTTCGAGCGCAACCTGCTCAAGGAAATCGCGCCGGCGCAGGGCGACAAGTTCGATCCGCACCAGCACCAGGCCATTTCATCCATTCCCCACGAGCAGCCCGCCAACACGGTGGTGCAACTGCTGCAGAAGGGCTATGTGATCGCCGACCGCACCCTGCGCCCCGCGCTGGTGATCGTTTCGGCCGGCCAGGGCTGAACCGCCTTCCCGCCATGACCGACCCGCGCTTCGACCCGGCCCAGGTATTCCAGGTGTTCGGCATGCGCCATGTCGACACCGCGGGATTCGACGCGGCCGTGGTGCAGGCGCCCGGGGCGGACCTGCGCTGCGTCTTCTTGTGGGGCCAGGATTGCTACAACTGCAACCTGTTCAAGCAGGCGGCGTTGCTGCACCAGGAAACGCTGGTGGGGCTAGGCCTTACGTGGTTCGAGGCCGATGTCTACGCGGACGAACCGCTGGGCCGCCGGTTCTCGTTGCATGGCGTCCCCACTTTTGTGCTGTACCGGTCCGGCAAGCGCCTTGGGCGCATCACGGGCTGGCCCGGATTGCCCCAGTTCACGGCGGCAATCCACCGCCTGCAGGACCCGGGCCCGGAAATTTCCAGCCCGGCGTCTTGAAAAACCCCACGGGCAGCCCCAGTTATGGGGGGACAAGCAGTTTTCCCCAAATTTTCATAGATTTAATAATCAAGGTAACCCACCATGAGCAAGATTATTGGCATTGACCTGGGAACGACCAACAGCTGCGTGGCTGTCATGGACGGCGGGCAGGTCAAGATCATCGAAAACGCGGAAGGTGCTCGCACCACCCCCTCCATCGTTGCGTACATGGATGACGGCGAGACCCTGGTCGGCGCGCCTGCCAAGCGCCAGGCCGTGACCAACCCGCGCAACACGCTGTACGCCGTGAAGCGCCTGATTGGCCGCAAGTTCGAAGAAAAGGCAGTGCAGAAGGACATCAACCTGATGCCCTACGCCATCGTCAAGGCTGACAACGGCGACGCCTGGGTTGAAGTGCGCGGCAAGAAGATGGCGCCTCCCCAAGTGTCGGCCGACGTGCTGCGCAAGATGAAGAAGACCGCCGAGGACTACCTGGGCGAAGAAGTGACCGAGGCCGTCATCACCGTGCCCGCCTACTTCAACGACAGCCAGCGCCAAGCCACCAAGGACGCCGGCCGCATCGCGGGCCTGGAAGTCAAGCGCATCATCAACGAACCCACCGCCGCGGCGCTGGCGTTCGGCCTGGACAAGACCGAAAAGGGCGACCGCAAGATCGCCGTCTATGACCTGGGCGGCGGCACGTTCGACGTGTCCATCATCGAAATCGCTGATGTGGACGGCGAAAAGCAATTCGAAGTGCTGTCGACCAACGGCGACACCTTCCTGGGCGGCGAAGACTTCGACCAGCGCATCATCGACTACATCATTGCCGAGTTCAAGAAAGAACAAGGCGTTGATCTGTCCAAGGACGTGCTGGCCCTGCAACGCCTGAAGGAAGCGGCTGAAAAGGCCAAGATCGAACTGTCGTCCACCCAGCAGACCGAAATCAACCTGCCGTACATCACGGCCGACGCTTCCGGTCCCAAGCACTTGAACCTGAAGGTCACGCGCGCCAAGCTGGAAGCGCTGGTCGAAGAACTGATCGAACGCACGATCGAACCCTGCCGCGTCGCCATCAAGGACGCCGGCGTCAAGGTTTCCGACATCGACGACGTGATCCTGGTCGGCGGCATGACCCGCATGCCCAAGGTTCAGGAAAAGGTGAAGGAATTCTTCGGCAAGGATCCGCGCAAGGACGTGAACCCCGATGAAGCCGTCGCCGCTGGCGCCGCCATCCAGGGCTCCGTGCTGTCGGGCGACCGCAAGGACGTGCTGCTGCTGGACGTCACGCCGTTGTCCCTGGGTATCGAAACCCTGGGCGGCGTCATGACCAAGATGATCCAGAAGAACACCACGATTCCGACCCGGTTCTCGCAGACGTTCTCGACGGCCGACGACAACCAGCCGGCCGTGACGATCAAGGTGTTCCAGGGCGAGCGCGAAATCGCCGCGGGCAACAAGGCTCTGGGCGAGTTCAACCTTGAAGGGATCCCGCCGTCGCCGCGCGGCATGCCGCAGATCGAAGTCACGTTCGACATCGACGCCAACGGCATTCTGCACGTGTCCGCCAAGGACAAGGGCACCGGCAAGGAAAACAAGATCACCATCAAGGCCAACTCGGGTCTGTCGGAAGACGAGATCCAACGCATGGTCAAGGATGCCGAGGCCAACGCCGAGGAAGATCACCGCGTTGCCGAACTGGCCCAATCGCGCAACCAGGCCGACGCGCTGGTGCACGCCACCCGCAAGTCGTTGACCGAGTACGGCGACAAGCTCGAAGCTGCCGAGAAGGAAAGCATCGAGGCCGCCATCAAGGACCTGGAAGACACGCTGAAGGAAGGCGACAAGGCCACGATCGACGCCAAGGTCGAAGCCCTGTCGACGGCATCGCAAAAGCTCGGCGAAAAGATGTACGCCGACATGCAGGCGCAGCAAGCCGCCGGCCAGCAACAAGCGGCCGACAACGCGAAGCCGGTGGACGACAACGTCGTCGACGCCGACTTCAAGGAAGTCAAGCGCGACCAATAATGGCCGGGCACTGACCTGCCTCTGCCGCCCGGTAGCCGGAGAAATCCGCCTACCGGGCGTACTCATTCTGTAGCACTGAAAAGAAGGCTCGGTTTCGAGCCCACGGATCATGGCAAAACGCGACTATTACGAAATCCTGGGCGTGGCAAAAAACGCCTCGGATGACGATCTCAAGAAGGCCTATCGAAAGCTGGCCATGAAATACCATCCGGACCGCAATCCGGACAGCAAAGAGGCCGAAGAGAAGTTCAAGGAAGCCAAGGAAGCCTACGAGGTCCTGGGCGATGAACAAAAACGCGCCGCGTACGACCGCTACGGTCACGCCGGCGTCGACCCCAACGCCGCCGGCATGGGTGGCGCGGGCATGGGCGGCGGTTTTGCCGACGCGTTCGGCGACATCTTCGGCGAAATCTTCGGCGGCGCCGGTGGTGGCCGTCGCGGCGGCGGGCCCCAGGTCTACCGCGGCGCCGACCTCAAGTACGCGCTGGAAATCACCCTGGAACAAGCGGCCGCCGGTTTCGACACCGAAATCCGCGTCCCCAGCTGGGAAAACTGCGACACCTGCCACGGTTCCGGCGCCAAACCCGGCACCTCGCCCAAGACCTGCCGCACCTGCGGCGGCTCCGGCGCCGTGCGCATGCAGCAAGGCTTCTTCAGCGTCCAGCAGACCTGCCCCACCTGCCACGGGAACGGCAAGGAAATCACCGATCCGTGCGCGTCCTGCGACGGCGTCGGCCGCATCCGCCGCAACAAGACCCTCCAGGTCAAGATCCCGGCCGGCATCGACGACGGCATGCGCATCCGCTCCAGCGGCAATGGCGAACCGGGCATCAACGGGGGGCCTCCGGGCGACCTGTATGTGGAAATCCACATCAAGCAGCACAAGATCTTCCAGCGCGACGGCGACGACCTGCACTGCGAACTGACCATTCCGTTCACCACGGCGGCATTGGGCGGCGAACTCCAGGTCCCCACGCTGGGCGGCAAGGCCGAGATCTCCATTCCCGAAGGCACCCAATCCGGCAAGACCTTCCGCCTGCGCGGCAAGGGCATCCGAGGCGTGCGCGGCAGCTACCCGGGCGACCTGTACTGCCACGTTGTGGTGGAAACGCCCGTGCGCCTGAGCGACGACCAGAAGAACATCCTGCGCCAGTTCGAGGCTTCGCTGAACGACGGTGGCGATCGCCACTCGCCGCAAAGCAAATCCTGGACGGACCGCGTGAAGGAATTCTTCAGCTGATCAGTCCGCAGATGATTGCGCTGCTGCCAAGCGAAAAAAGCCGCGACGTGAGTCGCGGTTTTTTTTTGCGGAAAAAATGCCGGGCTTGCTAGTGACGGTATTGCAGGATCAAGCAGAACGGCGAACCGCTTAACGGGCGGCCGGCGGATAGTCGAGTTCGCCGAAGGAGTATTCGCCGTTGGCTTTGGCCTGTTGAAGCTGGGCGCGCACATCCTGTTCGGTCAGGTCGGAGGTTTGGGGCAGAGCGGCCGGATAGTCCAATTCGCCGAAAGTGTATTGGCCGCTGACCTTGGCTTCTTGCAGCTCGGCCGCGACCTGGGAGCAAAACTTGGAATGTTCAACGCCGACTGCGTGCGCGGCGGCGCCGGCCAGGGCTAGGGAAACAAACAGCGTCGTGGCCAGGATTTTCATGAGTGAGACCTCCAGATTGTTTTAAGTCTTACGTATCTGCCGGTGTCTGACACCCTCGGGAGATGCTCTTGGTATGTCGCGAATCTCACCAGGGTGTCAGACACCTAGTGCAGAAGCAGCCACACGCGAAGCGGCATCGCTACGACGCAAGACAGCGCGTAAGCCCCCAAAGGCCGCCCGCGCGGCCGGCTGGGGGCGGGCACCGTAAGACGCTTCTCTTCCACACCGCCGTGGGCAAGAACCTAAAGAACCCAACTCGCCCCGGCCCCCGTGAAGATCAAACCAACAAAGCCCGGTGCGGCGTGGGCCTGGGG